>DASVGM010000269.1:0-28454 GCA_036379555.1 Pirellulales bacterium
GGATGCAACGCGAAAACGGGGACGCGTTCGGCGCCGTACATCTAGTCAGTCAGTCAGTCATCGCTCGACGAGGGGCAAGCCCCGATCGTGGCGGAATGAATCTAGTGCTTTGTCACACCTTAAATGTCGGGTAGACGGGGTAGTCGCCGCGCAAGGAGGATGGGCTTCCTAGCCCGTCAAAGTCGATTGGTGACGGCCTGGGAAGGCCATCCTACAGGAGCGCTGAACCAGACATTTTAGCATTGACAAAGCACTGGTATCAACTACGGCGGAGCACGACAACCGATTATGCGCAGTCCAGGCCCATCACCCTGCCGCGAACACGGCCTTCTTTTAGACTTAAACCTCTTCTTCAATTACAGCGTTTCATGTCCGATTTCCAAGCGCCGCGTAGGATAGGATTGGTTGTCAACACGCCGTCACGGCTGCCGTCGTCGGTCGCCGCGCTTGGCCAGGCCGGTTATTCCTACGATTTTGTGCTCCGCGCGTTTCTGCCGTTGCTCGAACAATACGGAGCGGTCGTCCATATCGACCGGCCGGAAAGCCGGCTCGATTTCGCGGCTCGGCAGTTGGCCCGTAGCGGACTGAAGCCGGTGCAGCTTAGTTTTCGGCCGCTGGGCGAAGCGCATCTCTCGCCGCGAACCGCCAATATCGTCTTTCCGTTCTGGGAATTTCCAGATGCGCCCGCTGACGATGACCTGGCTAATCCGCGACGGAACTGGGTGCGCATCGCCAACCATGCCTCGTTGATTCTCACGGCCAGCCGGTTCACCGCCGGCACGCTCGCGCGCTCGGGCGTGACGACGCCGGTGCGTGTTGTACCCGTGCCCATTTCGCCGGCCTATTTTGAGCTTGCCGATTGGCAGCGAGACCAGGTCGTACACATCGACTGCCCGGCGTACATGCTTGCCCAACTGGAATCGCCGCCAAGGTGGCCGGCCGATCCTGAATCGCGCCCGGGCGCCGACTCTTTGACGTTTCGTGTGAAGAACGCGCTGCGCTCACAAGCGCGCCGGCTGTGGCTGGACGGCATCAAGCCGCGATTGCCCAGGCGGCTCAGCAAGACGCTGGTGGCGGCCAAAGACGCCGCCAAAAAAGCCTGGCGCGAGGGGGAGGTTGAATTGCCCATCGCCGCCGACCAATTGCGCCTGTCGGGCATTGTCTACACGTCCGTCTTCAACCCCGACGACAAACGCAAAAACTGGCAAGACCTGCTGACCGCTTTCCTGCTGACCTTGGGCGACTGCGACGATGCCACGCTGGTGCTCAAATTGGTCGTCAGCTATCCCGCCCCCGTGCGCGAGGTGCTGGCCTTTTACCAAAAACTTGGCGCGCCGCACCGCGCTCGCATCGTGCTGGTGACCGACTATTTGAGCGAAACGCATCTGCGCGAGTTGGTGCGGGCCAGCACCTATTACGTCAACACGTCACGGGCCGAAGGCGCCTGTTTGCCGCTGCAAGATTATTTAGCCGCGGGACGGCCCGGCATCGCGCCGGCGCATACGGCGCTGGCCGACTACTTTGACGCCTGGGCGGGCTTTGTGGTGCAGTCGCATCCTGAGCCTTGCGCGTGGCCCGACGATCCGACCGGCCGCCTGCGCACCACCTGGCATCGCCTTGTTTGGTCGTCGCTGTGCGAGCAGCTTGCCACCAGTTACGACGTGGCCAAGACACGGCCTGAAACGTACCAGCAGCTTTCAGCCCAGGCGCGCGCGCGGATGCGGTCGTGGGCCAGCGCCGACGCGGTTTGGCCCCGCCTGCGCGAGGCGCTCGACCTGGCGGCAAGCGACGGCCGCGAGCGTTCCCTGCCGCGTGAGGCCGCCTGATGCCCGCGCCGATTTACGTTGAGGTCTTTCCTTTTCTGGCGCCCAAGTTGACGGGCATCGGCCGCTTTTCCTGCCGGCTGGTGCAGTTTCTCAATCGGCTGGCGCCCTTGCGGCTGACGACGTTTCTCGATCCGCGCACGCAGCGTGTTCACAACCTGAACTGCGCGCTGATGCGCGGCGCGCAAATCGAACTGGAGCAAGGCGCGGCGAGCGACTGTGCGGCCGGCCTCCCGGAGTGGGTGGCCGAAGTCTGCGACCGGCCCAAGCGGCCGTACGACGCGGCGGAGGCCTCGCGGCACACGGGCATTTATACGTGGTCGCGTCCCGACTCGCGGCGCTTCGCTCGCGAAATCGGCATTTTTTACGACTTCACGCCGCTGGTCGTGCCTTGGTCGCACACGTCGGGTTTGCGCGAGGCGTTTCACTTACAGGTGGCAGCGGCGGTGCTGTGCGAAAAAGTGGTGGCGATTTCCGAGTGTACCAAGGCCGATTCCGCCTGGCTCAGCGGCGTTGGGCCGGAGAACGTCACCGTGGCTTACCCCGGCCCCAGCCAGTGCGTGGACGCGCACGCCTACACTTCGCCGGTGGAGCGGAGGAGCAACGTGGCGTTGATCGTGGGCACGCGCGAGCCGCGGAAAAACGGCGACTTTCTGCTCGACTGGTTCTTGCACACCGCCGTGCTGCCCGACGACTTTGAACTGTGGTGGGCGGGTCCGGAGGGCTGGCTCTGGGAAGGTCCGCGAAAGGCGGCCGAGCATGCGCGGTTTGAGCGCGTGAAGTTCCTCGGCATGGTTTCCGACGCGGAACTGTGCCGGCTCTATCGCCAGGCGACGTTTTCGATTTACCCTTCGCTTTACGAGGGCTTTGGTTTTCCGGTGCTCGACTCTTTGTTGCACGACGCGCCGGTGCTGGCCAGTTGCAATAGTTCGCTGCTCGAACTGGAGCATCCCGGCGTCTTTTACTTCGATCCTGGCGCTGCCGCCACGCTGGACGACGCCTATCGCGAGATGGCCGCCGCGCAGCCTTTCACCATCGACCACGACGGCCTGCGCCGGCGCTTTCAGTGGGACAAACTGGCACAGACGGTATTTGAGCTGGCGAGCGCCGTCTGAGCGAGAGAACCACGGATGCCGCGGCTAAACTCTGCCGTCCCTTCGGGACTGGAAACGGCGTCGGACTTGTGTAGAACAACGAGGGATAAACCCCGATCGCGGCGGAACAAAACTGGCTTCATTGGTTCGCGGCGCGTAACACGTTGTTTGCGCAGGCCACGCCACGACTGTCGAAACGCCAGTCGGTGACCAGGCCAAGCCACAAAAAGCCGTTGTCGACACGCCCATGCAATGCAAGACACTTTTTCGCTATCGTCCGCGCATCGTCACGTTGATGGTGTGCGCCGCCGTATTGGCGCTCATGGTGCTCTCCAACTTGACATACGATGAAGAGACACGACGTCTTGACGACGTTGGCAAGTTTATGTCGAAATCGTACGGTTGGCCGCTTGTATGGCATCGCTATGTCTATGGTGACCTCCAGGCGCCTATCGAGTGGGTGCGTGGCGATATTGGCTGGTATTGCAGCCCTTTTCGGCTCGCCGCCAACGTGGGCCTCTGGTTGGCGATGTTGACCGCGGCGACTGTGGCGACGGAATGGCTGCTGCGGCGTTACCGACCCCGGCTCCAATGGCGTCTGCGTTCAATGCTTTTTGTGACTGCGTTGACCAGCGCTTTTCTCGCGTGGTTTGTGGCGGTCGCCGAACGCGCGTCTGTTGAAGACAATATCTTTTCGCGACGCACACATGGCACTCTCGTGGGGCCTATGGAGTTTCGCTGGGGGCCAAAATGGCTCACTCTTGTCGGCGCCGATCGTTATCGGCGTTGGACCAGCTTCGCGACTTTGAAGCTTAAAGCGGGCGAGGATGCTGATCTCGTGAGGCTAGCGCTGGTGAAGCGATTACCCAAACTGCGGCATCTCACGGTCAACGTGGATCACTTAACGCCCGATATCGCAAATGCACTGAGTGAATTACGGCATTTACAAGGCTTGGCAATTCTTGAGAGGGATGAGAGTTGCGAGACTGATTACCGCAGTTGGCCAGCGGCTCTGAGCGCGATCGGCAAAATGACCTGGCTCGAATTCCTTCACATGGAGGAACCGGCCCATCGCGGCTCGCAACTGGCGCATCTGTCGACCGTGACAGGCCTGAAATCCTTACGTATCACCGGGGCTTATGGTTATGATGAGAGCGGTCTAGTTGCCGACGATTGCCTGAAGGCCGTCGGCACGCTCGGACAACTTGAATACCTGGGTCTGGAAAATATGGCGCCCAGCGCCAACGGTTTCACATTTTTGTCCGGCTTAACGCGATTGGTTTTCCTAAACTTGTCGCTGGTTCCGCCAGAGGGGGTTTCCAAACTCGTAGGTCTGCCTGTGCTGCCGCACCTCGAAGCTGTCGCCGTCGATGAGTCGGCATTTGGTGACAGCGATCTCCGGCGGCTGGCAAGGTTACCCTGCCTGAAGGCCATTGAACTGTATGAAACGCAAGTCACATCCGAGGGGCTCGCGAACTTTGCGGGCCATTGCGGCATAGAAGAACTCGTGCTCCACAATGATCTGGTCTCCGCCGACAGTTTAGCGGCGTTGAGCCAGTTCAGTCATCTTCAATCGCTGCATCTGGGGCGAAACGTGGAGCGAGGCAATCCGCGATGGGCACGACTGACCCTGGACGATGGCGACGAGGTCAAGGTCTTAGGGCAGGATATCGAGCAATGCCTTCAAGCGTTGCGAGCGCTCAAGGACGCGCGGCCGGGAATCCGAATCGATGGCGACACATCTGCGATCTCAGCGATACGCCAGAACCAAATGTGGCCGGAGCGCAGCGAAATGCAGAGTTGGTGCGATGAGCGATGGCTACCCGCACCCAATTTCGGATGGATGACGCCCGCGGACGTCGCGCTATTCAACATTGCCAATGGTTGGGCCGACTTCTACGGCGCCGGAATCCGAGACATGTACGGGCACCTGCGCTCCGTCTCGTTTTGAGCGCATTGAGGCAAGGAGTCGCCATGTCGGCTATCGAACATCCCGCGGCTTCAACGGCGCCTGGCCGGGGCCACGGACGTGCAGCACGCGTACCTCATTGGAGACAGTCGTAACGAGAATTCGGTACGATCGCCCACGCCGCGTTTTATATCGGCCTGAGCGCGGCGTAAAAGCAGAACTTTGAACGCCATCATGTGGCCCCGAGGCCGTGGCGTTGGCGGAACTCGCGATCGAATTCTTCCAGCGGCATGCCGCTGTCGCCGTTTGCCATGTCGGCCAAGGCCTCGCGCACTGCCAAAAGGTCTTCTTCCTCAGTCGCGCTCAAGAGATGCTCGGCGCGCCACAGATCGAGCTCCTCTTCCGGCGAAACGTCGCCACGTCCGCTACTCAATTGCTCTGGAATAAAACGGTGAAAGCTGTTCAATTCGCTATTGAGCGCGCTCGACATACGCGACCTCGCCGGTGGTTCCACTCTTCGATCGCCCATCATATCATTGGTCTGAAGATGGAAGCCACGTCGCAGCTCGCTCCTCGCTTGATTGGGCAGCGCCACTTTGATGAGTACTGGCCTAACGCTTTGCCGAACCGCCGGCGTCTCTCGACCCCGTCCGCCTTGTGCGGACGGTGAAGCAGTTTGGCTGGCTAAGGGCGGGCCGCGGCGTCATCTTCGACCCCCGCCAGCTTGCGTCGCGTCGATAAAATCAATCAGTGGTTTGAGATCGTGCGACCAGAACAGCGCGAGGCCTCGCTTCTGCGCGTCGACGAGATTATGGAGCTTGTAAACGCCGCCGAGGACGGCGGCCGGCACGACTTGGGTCTCGCCGAAATCCTTCCGCCACGCTTCAGCCTTGGCCGCCGCATCATTGTTAAGCCGCTTCACCGAGTTTGTCGCTGAGTTCGAGACCTTACATTCAATCGGCATGAGGCGGTTATCCCACAATCGCACGAGAAAATCGGCTTTTCGATTTCCTAGCAGACTTTCACCGCAGAACTCGCCTGGCTTCGGGGCATCAACGAAGGTCAAGACGGTTCTCGGGGGCACTTGCGTCAGGCCATGCGATAGCAGTTCCGCCGCGACGCGCGCCTCTTGCGTTTTTTTTCCTTCGCCGCGCCGCTTGGTGCCGACGCGCTGCGCGGCCATCATCGCGGTCGACGCCAAAACCGCCGCCTGCCTTTCGGCTTCGGACGGCTCTCGACCTTCTTTGATCCAAGGAAACCGCCTACGATCAAGGCCCATCAGAACCACCTCGACAACCCGAGCGACGACCTCTGGCTTTGCGTTAAGCTGCGTCGGACTCAGGCTAGCGGCCTCCGCCACCGTTTTAAGATCGTCGATCGAAATTGGCGGACCCGCCAGATAGCGAAAGGCATGCAGCAGCTCTTTGTCGGTCAAAATCTCGACCGCCGATGCGTAGCTCGTCGGCGTTCCATCGCGGCGGTTGCATCATCGCTGGCCCCGCTCGAGAAGTTCCCTGTTTGGCACGAGCAGCCGCTCCATCTCGCGGGGTTCAAACTTGGTGAGACCACCCGCGTAGGTGCGCCCATCATGCACGTCGGTCGTACCGCTGAGATACTCCACAAGCTCCGATAAAACTTGCTCGCTCAGGTGATCTCTCGGATAAAGGCCGTGCGCGATATTGATATGACGAGCGTCAACGCGATTTAACACAAACGCCGGAGGCCGGCGCGCCATGTAGGTCGCCAGAATGGGCGCCGGTTCGCGCAGTCCGACCGACCACCACGCCCTGCGATTCACCGCCACGTAAGATTGATCGGCGCCGGCCCGCTTGGCGCTAGCAAGAAACCGGTCGATGGCTTTGCGCTCCGGCCCATCGAGCTCGTCCAAGTCGACAGGCAGATCGATCACTTTCCGAAGCGGCGCCGCGTCCAGAAGCGCCTTTCCGGCGAGAAACAATTCGCGCGCCTTCGTGATCGACGAAAAGAGAACGCGCTCCGGCAAGCCTTCGCTATGCGTGCCGGCGATCCAAACATCGTTGGCGCCGGTCACTTGGCCGCGATGTACGCGGCATAACTCGCCAAGCTCAATGTATCCTGATGGCCCTTTCCTGGCCGGGCGTGTCAAACGTGACCAGCGGCGCTCCGCTTCAAGTCGTTCGCGGCGCACCGTGTGATTGCCGTTCGGCTCACTCAACCGATCCAGTTTTTCGACCCGGTTAAGACGTATTTTCGCGGGCGTCGAGCCAACTTTGAAGTAGCTGATCGCGGCGGTTGTCGCCGCATCGGCAAAGGGCATCGCCGCCGGTTCGATGACAACGATTCGTTGTCCGCCGAGATCACGCAAAAACAACTGCCGCGGAAGCGCGCCGTAATTTACGTCGAGCCATTCCGCGGCGGTGATGAAGGCGCCGTAGTCGCCGGTTCGCGCGTGGTTAGCGGTCGCCAGAAGGAAATGGACATGCAGCCCGGCGAGTTGGCTCGCCATCAGTTGCCGTTTTTTGGCCTCGCTGACCAACCATCGTTTCCACTCGGGCGCGATTCCGTGATGTCGCACGTAGGGCGGGTTTCCGATGAAGAGCGTCGGTCCCGTGGCCTGTGGCAGTTCGGCCATGCGGTAGTCGCCGAGGATGATCTCGCTCCGGTCGGCAAGGTCGGCCGCGGCGAGATTCGCGCGAGCGAGGACCGCGCAGAGCGGGTCGAGTTCGATACCGACGAGCGCGGATTCTGGCAACCGCTTGCCCAGCGCCAGCAAATATCGACCCGAACCGACCCCTGGGTCGACCACCCTCGTAGGCGTACCCGCGGCAGCCGCCCAGTCCGCCATTGCGGCGACGATCATCGGGGGCGTAAACGTAGCTCCGGTCTCGCGTCGTCGCGCTGCCGACCGCAATTCACAAAACGCCGCGCCCAATGGATCTTCGCCCCGGCGAATTCGCTCTCGATATTCATGCGCCGCAGTCTCTGGAGCCGGTTCGATGTTTCGTGACAGAACCTCTTCCACTCGCGACCAGCCGTTTACGTTCCTTGCGCCGAGCGCCAGGGCGACGGCCAGTAGGTCAACCTCTGTGGAGAGAATACCGCCCACCGGTAGAGTGAGCTGCCGCAGTTTACGTGCTTGCGAGATTGGTCGCGCCATCACAATCGTCCATCCACCGAGCGATCAAATCTTCATAATGCACGATGGTATAGATAATTACGCGGGCGTGCAAGGGGGGGAAGGAGGATTACTTGAACCCGTTACCGTGGCGTCGGCGGAACTCGCGATCAAAGTCGTTGAGCGGCATGCCGCTGTCGCCGTTTGCCATCGTCGAAACGTCGCCGCGCCCGACACTCAATTGTTCGGAGATAAAACGGTGAAAGCTGTTCAGTTCGCTATTGAGCGCGCTCGACATAGGTGACCTCGCCGGTGGCACCACTCTTCTTTCGCCCATCATACCATTGTCTTGTGGTCGGCGAGAAGGTCGCTCCGCGACGAATAAAAGCGGCGATGAATCGCCGCACTCCAAGACCGCCGCGGACGCTTACGTCGGAATTGCGGCTTCAGGCGGGCGCTCGCTTGACCACGCGGCGCAGGTCGCACAAAATAAAGGCGTTCAACCGCCCCCTCGATTTGGTCTGCTGCCACGATCATCCAACGTGGAACCAATCAGGCGCGGTCACCTCGGGCGTCGCAAAGAAGAGAAGTATTGATGGAAGCGGAATTGATTCAGCGGCAACGAAAAATCCTTACGGAGGCCGCGCGGCTCGTCGCCGACCTGGCCGATAACCGTGCGGAAATCGACCTCGAAGCGAAACTCGCCGCCGCCGTCGAAAATCATCAACAGGCCCGCCAGGCCACCGAGGCCAAGCAGCAGGCTGAACTCGAAGCCGCTGAAACCGCATACCGCGCCGAACACGATCGCCTCACCGCCGCCGCTCAAAAGACCATCGACGAAATTGAATCGGCCTATCGGCAGGCCAGCGAACAGGCCACCAGCGTCTGGCAACAAGAACAATCCGAAGGCGAACGCATCAAGGAAGACACGCTGTTTGAAACCGCCGGCGTCTATGAGGCCGGCAAGAACAATCTCAAGTCCAAATACGGCGACCTGGAAAGCGGCACCGATCCCACGGCGCTGGGCATTGAATCGCGCCGTAAAGACGCCAGGCAGATGCTCAAGACGCACGGCCAGGAATCTCTGGCCGATCAGCCCGGCCAGCCGGTCGGGCAGTTTCCGCCCAATGTTCATCCGCAACCGGCCATCGAAGAAGCCTTCAAAGTGGCCGACACCAGGATGACCGAGTTGAAGGCCGTCAAAAAGCCCAAGGCAGCCGTGCCGTTGATTCTGTTTTTCGTCGTTGGCGGAGCCATCGCCGCCGGGGCGGGTTTTGCCACGCAGTGGCAGCCGGCCATCATGGGCGGCGGCGGCGTATTGGGCGGCCTGGTGGTGGCCTTGCTCACGTTCGTCACCATGCGTTCCAGCGCTCAAAACCGCGTGGCGACGGCGTATCAGCAGTTGGCCTACGCGCTCGATTATGCGGATGTCGCCCGGCAGCGCTGGCAGCAGATTGCCGGCGAAACCTATCGCAAAGAGAGCGCCGCGCTCGATCAGAAGCGCAAACGCGACGACGCCAAGACCGAAGAAACCTGCCGCGTGCGCATCGAAAAAGCGGTCCAGCAACGCGACGAGTTGATCGCCAAGGCCCAGCACCGCCACGGCAAGCAGATGGCCGAAATCACCCGTCGCCGAGATGCCGCGTTGGAAAAGGTCGAAAGCCAGATCAAGATCCGCCGCAAGGAGATTCCCGCCCAGTTCGCTCAAGAACTGCGTGAGCAGGAAGAGCGGCATACGCAGGCCAGCGCCGAAGGCCGCCAAACGCTCACCAGCACCACGCAACATCGCCTGGACCGTTGGCATGCCGGTGTGGCGCACATTCAAAGCGAAGCGGACGATATCAATCGGCAATGCGATGAACTCTTTCCCGACTGGAAATTCATTCTGTCGCCCGAATGGAAAATACCGACCAAGGTGCCCCCGGTGGCGCGCATGGGTCAATGGCAGGCCGGTCCCGAACAGTTCGATAACAAGCCGCAAGTGGAAGACGACAGCGCGCCGGTGCTGGACGACACACTCACGCGGCGCAAACAAGAGGCGGCCGACGGCGCCGGCGATCTGCGTTTGCCGGTGTTGAAGCAGCCGGCCTTGAGCACCTTTCCCGACCATAGTTCGCTGTTGTTCAAGGCGCAGGGCAAGGCCCGCGACGAAGCGATTGTCGTCATGCAATCGGTGATGTTGCGTTTGGCCACGACCATTCCGCCGGGCAAGGCGCGGTTTGTCGTCATCGACCCCATCGGCCTGGGCCAGAATTTCGCCGCCTTCATGCACTTGGGAGATTTTGACGAGCAGTTGATCGGCGCGCGTATCTGGACCGAGTCGAGCCAAATTGAAACGCGGTTGGCCGACTTGACCGAGCAGATGGAAGTGGTCATCCAAAAATATCTGCGCAACGAATTTGAAACGATCGAGGCTTACAATCAGGCGGCCGGCGAAGTGGCCGAACCGTTTCGGTTTTTGGTGATCGCCAACTTTCCCGCCAACTTCAGCGAAGCGGCCTGCCGGCGGTTGCTGAGCATTGTTTCCAGCGGCGCCCGTTGCGGCGTGCATACGCTGATCAGCGTCGATACCAAGCTACAATTGCCCTCCGGTTTTAAGCTGGCCGACCTGGAGCAGCATTGCGTCAACTTTGTCTGGCAAGAAGACAAGTTCGCCTGGAAAGAACCCGAATTCGGCCGCTTGCCGCTCGTGCTCGATCGCGCTCCGCCGGGCGACATCTTTACCGACGTGGTGCGCCGCGTGGGCGACGCGGCCAAGAACGCCAGCCGCGTCGAGGTGCCCTTCGCGGTCATCGCGCCCAAGGACGGCGAATGGTGGCAGGCCACCACCGCCAAGGGCATTCGCGTGGCGCTCGGTCCGGCAGGCGCCACCAAACACCAGTTCCTGGAACTGGGCCGCGGCACCGCGCAGCACGTGCTCATCGCCGGTAAAACCGGTTCGGGCAAATCGACCTTGCTGCATACGCTCATCACCAGCCTCGCGCTGACTTACAGCCCGGAAGAGCTGGAGCTGTATTTGATTGACTTTAAGAAAGGCGTCGAGTTCAAGACTTACGCCACGTACAAACTGCCGCACGCGCGGGTCGTATCGGTGGAGAGCGATCGCGAGTTCGGGCTAAGTGTGTTGCAACGGCTCGACGTCGAACTGCGCGTGCGCGGCGAAAAGTTTCGCGACGCCGGCGCTCAGGACGTGGCCGGCTATCGCCGCAACACGGGCGAATCGCTGTGCCGCATCTTGCTGATCATCGACGAGTTTCAGGAGTTCTTTGTCGAAGACGATAAGATTGCTCAGGAGGTCGGATTGTTGTTCGACCGTCTGGTGCGTCAGGGCCGTGCCTTCGGCATGCACGTGCTGCTGGGTTCGCAAACTTTGGGCGGCGCCTATTCGCTGGCCCGCACGACGCTGGGCCAGATGGGCGTGCGCATCGCGCTACAGTGCAGCGAGGCCGACGCGCACTTGATTCTCAGCGAAGAGAACCAGGCGGCGCGGTTGCTCTCGCGACCTGGCGAGGCCATTTACAACGATGCCGGCGGTTTGCCCGACGCCAACCATCCGTTCCAAGTGGCCTATTTGCCGGACGAAGACAAAGAGCAGTGGCACCTGCGCATTCAGGCTTTCGTGCGCGAGCAGCGCAACGGCACGCAGTATCCGCTGATCGTGTTTGAGGGGAACGTGCCCGGCCAACTCGACAAGAATCCCTTGCTCGACGAACTGCTGCGCGCCGATACCTGGCCGATTGATTCCAAAATGCCGGCCACGGCCTGGTTGGGCGATCCGGTGGCCATTAAGGAGCCGACGGCCGCGGTGTTGCGGCGGCAGAGCGGTCAAAACGTGCTGCTCATCGGCCAGAACGACATGCAGGCGCTGGCCATTTTGGCCGCCACGCAGATCAGCTTGGCCGCCCAGTTCATGCCGGCCCACGGTGAAGTGGAGGGCGCCAGGTTCTTCGTGCTCGACGGTACTCCGTTAGAGCACGCCAACGCGGGCACCTTCGAGCGCGTGGCCAAAGTGTTGCCGCACGAAACGCGCGTCGGCACGCAACGAGATACGGTGAGCATCATTAAGGAGGTGGCCGCGGAAGTCACACGGCGGCAGCAGAGCAATTTGACCGATTCGCCCGGCTGGTATTTGATCATTCAAGATTTGCAGCGTTTCCGCGATTTGCGCAAAAAGGAAGACGATTTTGGCTTCTCGCGCAGCGAAGAGCTGACCCCATCGCAGCAGTTTGTGAATATCATGCGCGAGGGGCCGAATCTGGGCATTCACGTGCTGGCCTGGTGCGACAGCGTGACGAACATGCAACGCACGTTCGACCGGCAGGCGCTGCGCGAGGTGGAGTTGCGAGTGTTGTTCCAGATGAGTCCCAACGATTCCAGCGCTTTGATTGATTCGCCGATCGCCAGCCGGCTGGGCGAGCAACGCGCGTTGTTCCACAGCGAGGAACTGGGCAAGTTTGAAAAATTCCGCCCCTACGAGCTTCCCACAACGGAGTGGCTTGACTGGGTTGGCGAGCGATTCCGTTCGCGCGGCTTGGCGCCGGCCATTCCGCGGCCGGCCCCCGCGCCGGTGGAAGCGCCGCCGCCCGCTCCGGCGGCGGCTGCGAGCGATTTCGGCGGCTTCCCGGCGTTTCCCGATTTTTCCGACCTGATGGGCAAGGGGGGAGCGGCGGCGGATGCCGCAGCAGCGGGCGGCAATGGTGATGCAAAGCCCAACGGCGACGGGCACGCCAGCCTGGGCGATCGTGTGCCGGCGATGGATGAGAAAGCGGATGGGGCGGAATCAGTGTGATGGCACGTGGTCCAGATGACCTTCCTGCGGCGGGTACACCGGACTCCGTCGAAGAGAAGCGAGATGCAAACGGCGACATCGTCCAACGGCGCCATTACGGTTCTGACGGCCGTGCGGTTAAAAACATTGACTTCGGCCACGACCACACCGGCGCGGGAGATCCGCACGCGCACGATTGGGATTGGTCGAAAAAGCCCGCACGCGGCTCCGCACGGCCCTTGAAACCTGGAGAATAAGATGAGCGCAGCCTCTCAATACACAGTGGGCTGGATCGGTACGACTGTCCACGAGTTCTTATCAGAGATCGGCTCCGCCCCGTTGATCGCCTACTCGCTGGTCACTTGCCTCGACAGCTCCTACGACTTGGCGCCTATCGTGGAGCGGAATCCGACGCTCCGCGATTTGCATCATCGCGGCGAGCTAACCCTACTGGGCAACGGATTTTTTCTGAAAACGCGCCGCCTCATGGCAATCGACCGTTCGTCGAGGTTGTTCTTTGGATTCGATGAGCTATGGCTCTGCTCGAAAGCTCCGGCACGTGCGAAGCCGGAGAACCTCTTTATAACCGGCCCCGATCGCATTTCCGATCAAGCTTTGGCGCCGCTGTCAGATTGGATGCATTTGAACCACTGCTCGCTCGGTCTGGGCGACGGGACCGGGATGAATTTTTGCGCCAAGCTGACGGGCATCGCCAAATATGTGGTCGAGGCCCTCACTGAATCAACAATGCGAGAGCCCTACGTAATGCATAGGAAGTAACAAAGAGTATTGCCATGAAGTTCCCGCCCGGCCGTTTGCCACCGCGCCCCACATAACCTAATCTTTCGCTATGGGGCGCCACGCCCCGGAAAATCCAAAACCCCCGCTCAAGAACTCAATATCCGCAATGCCGCCTGAACGCCTGACGGGAATCTTCACCCCGAACATCGTGCCGCTCGACATGCGCGGCGAGATCAACGAACCGGAACTACGGCGCTATACCGATTGGCTCATCGACCGCGGCGTTCACGGGCTGTATCCCAACGGCTCGACGGGCGAGTTCACGCGTTTCACGCCGGAAGAGCGGCGCCGCATTATCGCCATCATGGCCGACCAAGCGCGTGGCCGCGTGCCGATTCTGGCCGGAGCGGCCGAAGCGAACGTGCGCGAAACCATCGCCGCCTGCGAGCACTATCACGGCCTGGGCGTGCGCGCGGTGGCCATTGTTTCTCCCTACTATTACCGGCTCAGTCCGGCCGGCGTCTATGCCTACTTCCGCGACATCGCCCGGCATTCGCCGGTCGATATCACGCTCTACAACATCCCCATGTTCGCCTCGCCGATCGACGTGCCGACCATTCAGCGGCTGAGCGAGGAATTTGAACGCGTGGTGGCGATCAAGGATTCATCCGGTGATTTGCCGAACATGATTCGCATGATTCGCGCGGTGCGGCCCAACCGGCCTGATTTCAGTTTTCTCACCGGCTGGGACGCGGCGCTGATGCCCATGCTCTTGGTCGGCTGCGACGGCGGCACGAACGCCACGTCGGGCATTGTGCCTGAACTGACGCGTAAACTGTTCGATCTGACCGTGGCCCGGCGGATTGACGAAGCGCGCGAGTTGCAATACAAGCTGCTGGGCCTGTTCGACGCCATGCTCTATTCGGCGGATTTTCCCGAAGGCTTTCGGGCGGCGTTGGCCCTGCGGGGCTTTGAGCCTGGGTCGGGCCGGCAGCCGCTCAGCGACACGCAGCAGGTGCAGATCGCGGCGCTGAGCGACACGTTGCAATGTCTGTTGGCTGAAGAGGGTTTCGCCGACGAACCGATCGGCGGCTGCCCGACCGGCGGCCCGCGACCCGACGGCAAGGCGGTCGATCAGATCGTGCAAGGCGTGCTGGCGGAGTTGAAGCGGCGGGGAATGGCGTGAGTAGAGCGGCGGCGGCTATAATCACACACAGGAGAACATCATGCCGCTGCGCGACCATTTTCATCCGCCGATTTCCAAACGATCTTCGTGGGAAGGTTTTCATGGCGGATGGCCCATGCGCATCGTCGAAGAGCTTCTCCCGAGTTTTCCCGCTGGCTTCGTCGCCGAGCCGCGAGTGCATCTCGGAAACTACTACGAGATCGACGTTAGCGCCTTTGAACACGGCCCGGATCACGCCCAGTTCCTAACAACGGCGGAGAGCGGCGTGGCAGTTTCGCCGGAAACGTCTCCCGCGCCGACGCTGACGATCGATGCGGAGTTTCCGGAGCAATATGCTTACGAGATACTGATCTTTGACGTGGCGTGCGAGCGCCGCTTGGTCGCGGCGATTGAAATCGTGAGTCTGGCGAATAAGGACCGGCCGGAAAGCCGGCAACTATTCGTCGCCAAATGTTTCAATTTGTTGCAACAAGACGTCTGCCTCTCGATGGTGGATCTGGTAACCACCCGGCATTTCAACCTGTATGCGGAACTGTTGGCGCTGCTCGGACACGCGGACCCCGCACTCGACCCGGCGCCGGCGATCTACGCGGTGACTTGCCGAAAACGAAGCGAAAGCCGGCGAACAAAACTGGACAATTGGTTTCGACCACTGGCGATCGGCCGGTCGCTTCCCACGCTTCCGGTCTGGCTGTCCGCCACCCAGACCGTCTCTCTCGACCTGGAAGCGAGCTACGAAGAAACCTGCCGTGTATTGCGAATTCCGTGACCGGCTCGATATTGAGTGGGACAATCGCCCGCGGCCGGCGTCCTATCTATACAGGCGGGGAAAACGACGGGTTGCGGCGAGGTGGGAACGTGCCGGTGGTGTGTTGAGCGAGAACGGCGGCCATGAACAACGTCGGGCCGGAACAACTGGGTCGATTGATCGGCGAGCATGGCGCGGCGCTGGTGCTTTACGCGCGGCAATGGTGCGCCGCGCCGGAAGATGTCGTGCAAGAAGCGTTCATTCAATTGGCAAGTCAGACCCCGCCGCCGGACGCGCCTTTGCCGTGGCTTTACCGCGTGGTGCGAAACGGCGCCATCAGCGCCTCGCGTGGCGAACGCCGCCGTCGGCGGCACGAAGCCGCGGCCGCGTGCCGCGAAGACGCCTGGTTTGAAGCGGCCGAGGGCGACCGGCTCGACGCCGCGTTGGCCGCGCGCTCGTTGGACGCCTTGCCGCCGGAGCAGCGCGAGGTGATTGTCGCCCGGTTATGGGGAGGATTGTCGTTTCAAGAAATCGCCGAATTGGTCGGCACGTCGTCGAGCAGCGCCCATCGCTGGTATGAGGCGGGGCTGACGGCATTGCGAGAAAGGATGGAGAAAAATGTACCCACGCGAGGAAGCTGAGTTTGGTCCGCTCGCGGACGCGTCGCTCGAATCGTTCGCGGCGAGTCTGGCGGCGCTGTCGCCCCATGCGCGGCTCGACCGCGATCGATTGATGTATCTTGCCGGTCAGGCGTCGGTCGGCCAAGCATCCGTCGATCAGGCGAGCCGCCGGCCGCGGCCTTGGGCTTGGCCCGTCGCTTGTTCGGCCATGACGGCGGTCGCGGCCTGTTTGCTGGCGCTGCTGGCATCGCGGCCGGAACCTAAGGTCATTGAGCGAATCGTGCGCGTGCCGGTCAACACAAGCGTTGAAAACATCGCCGGCGGGCAAAACGCGGTGGCGGAACGGCAAGCGGCGGAAGAGCCTCATGTGGCAAGGCCGGAACGTCCGCCGCGTGAGATTCGCACGGCCAAATATCTTGAGCTTCGCGATCGCGTGCTGGCCCTGGGGCTTGACGACTGGACGACAACCAACGGATCGTCCGAGAATCGTGCGGACTCACCACCTGACAACTACCGCGAATTGTTAAAGCGCATGTTGCGCGAAGGGTGAACAGGCGAGGTAAGCATTCGGAACACTAATTGACACTAATCACGCGGCGGACCACTTACTTACGGTTAGCGAAGATTAGTTGGACAGCGCCGATTTCGCACGACAGGCGGGTATCAATGACGTGGGCGTGGCGACGTCCAAGACCCCATCCGCCTTGTGCGGATGGTGAATAAGATGGTGGGCTACAGATCGGCATGAAATAGACCAGAAGACCCCATCCGGCTTGCCCGGATGGTGAATAAGATTCTTTCGGCTGCTGTAGCCGGCAGATCTGCTTCACCATCCGGGCAAGCCGGATGGAGTCGTGGAATTAAACTCAATCCTTTCATCAACTTAAAGACTCTCGTATTGACCAAAGCGACGCTAGCCAATCAGTCATCGCTCGACGGGGGCAAGCCCTCGTTGTTCTACACATCTCTCGCCAGCCGCGCAGCGGCGAAAGAGTTTAGCCGTGGGCGTAAGCCCACGGAATCAATGACGAAGATCCGGCAAGCCGCGTAGCGGCGAAAGAGGTGGCGCACCACGCGCTCTTTCGCCGCTGCGCGGCTGGGTGAATCGTTCGCGTTCGTTTTCCGTGGGCTTACGCCCACGGCTAAATTCTGCCGTCCCTACGGGACTAGAAACGGCATCGGACTTGTGTAGAACAACGAGGGGCAAGCCCCGATCGTGGCGGAACAGAATGGGAATAACGTCCAGCATCGACGAAGTGCGGCCTCTCGATCAATCCGTGACATTGGCCTTTGCTAAAGTTGTTTTTTCGCCCTTTTCTGGCATCACCACTAACTTCCAAGGATTACGCAAGCGAGGTTTTCATGCCCTTTCCAGTGACTTCATCAAGAGCCATCATCAGCGCTATATTTTTGTGCTCTTCCTTACAATCGCTCGCGGCCAAGGAGACGACGAAACCGCGCGACGAGGCGCCGATTGTGCGTATGACGCTTTATCCTGCGGCGGAGCCGCGGCCCGCGTTGCGTTATCGGCTGCTGCCGCCGTTGATTGATTTGCGGCCGGGCAACGCCGCCGTGTTCTACAACAAGGCGGCCCTCATGTCGCAACAACAGGCGAATGGCAAGCAACGGGATCAGATCGACCAATGGCGTGAAATGCCCCTGGCTGAGCTTCCGCGTGAGGAAGTCGCGGCGGCGGTGCGTGGCTGGGAGGGCGTTCTCAAGGAAGTGGGTTACGGCGCCGTGCGCGAAGAATGCGATTGGCAAATGCCACTGCGCGAAGGGTTTCCTTACGCGATCGTGCTGCCCGAAGCCCAAGAGATGCGCGGTGTGGCCCGCATGCTGGCGCTGAAGGCGCGACTGGAAATCGCGGAAAGAAGGTATGAAGACGCGGTCGGCACGCTGCGCACCGGCTACGCGCTTGCCCGGCATGTGGCGAGAGGGCCTTTTTATGTCCAGGTGTTGATTGGTGTAGTGATATCCGGACTTATGAATGAGCAAGCCCGCGAGTTGAGTCAACAACCAGGCGCGCCCAATCTTTATTGGGCTAACGCAAGCTTGCCGCAACCGTACATCCCGTTGAACGCCGCCAATCAGTATGAAAAAGATTCGCTCTTTTTTTGGCACCCGGAATGGCGCGACATCGACCGCCAGACACATGACGCGGCCGCATGGCACGAAATCTACGAGGAGATGGTCGATAGTCTCGCTGAAATCGACAGCGATCATTTTGGCGAGCATCGGCGGTGGCTGGTGCTTGGCCGCGCGGTGCGGCAATACTCCCACGCGAAGCGCTGGCTTGTCGAGCGCGGGCGGTCGGTTGAGTCCGTCGAGCAAATGCCGGTGGCGCAGGTGGTCGTCCTCTACACCATTGGCCTCTTCAAGGAACTCTGCGATCGGAACCATCGCTGGGCGGAGCTTCCGTTTCCCGACGTCATTGAGCGATGGTCGGCCGATCAAGAAGCGATCAACCAGGAGATACGGCGCGAGATTCTTCCCTTTGCGAGTTTTCTGTCAACGCCGGTCAGCACCGTACGACGAGCTCAGGTGCGGTTGGGCCGCCAGTTCGCTCTCCAATGCGCGATCGAGGCGCTGCGGCACTATGCCGCCAACCACGACGGCAAATTGCCGGCCAAGTTGGACGATGTCGTCGAGATGCCTGTTCCGAAAGATCCTTGGCTGGGTATTCCGTTCGATTACGAGTTGTCTGGCGACACAGCCACGCTCATGGCCCGCGTGCCGCCTGACATGCCGGCCAAGCATTTTGGCATTCATTATGAAATCAAGATTGGTAATCCCTGACTCGGACTTTCCCGGAGGATGGGCTTCCTAGCCCGTCCAGTCTCTTGGTGACGGGCTAGGAAGCCCATCCTCCCTTAACCCCTTCCCTCGGTTTCAACATGATTCAACTTCGACTCCAGCGAATGCTGTTCTTGCTTTTGGTTTCAGCGGTCTGTCCGGCCGTTCGCGGCGACGAGAAGCGTCCTGCCTTTTCGGCGGCCGCGGCGGTCAAGACCATCACGCCTTTCGTCGACGATGACGTGATCGCGGTCGCGCATCTCGACGCCGTGCGCGCCGCCGCCGGCAATCTCTTCGATGTCTCGGGCCGATTTATTCCCGCTGGTCACGCGCTGGCGCGATTGAATCTGGCCGCCTCCCTGCGTCTTGAGTCGTTTCTGAAGGCCGGCGGCCGCGAGTTGTATGTCATCGTGAGCGCGGCCGACCTGCCCGAACCTGGCCCATTTGTTCTTGTTCCGTTGCAAAAGGGCGCCGACGAAAAGGCGCTCCGCGCGCTGGCGGGTGACGCGTTCGTGGAGCGCGTCGGCGATGTTCTATTCATCGGCGAACAAGAAACCCGCCGGCGTCTGGCCGCCAACGGGCCGGCGGCGCGGCCGGAGTTGGCGTGCGCGTTGGAATCAGTCGCGGGCAGCCAGGCGCAGATCGCTTTCATTCCCAACACGGCCGCCCGGCGCGTGGTCGAAGAGTTGCTGCCGACTTTGCCCATCGAGCTCGGCGGCGGACCAACGACAACGCTGACGCGCGGCGCGCTTTGGGCCGCCCTGGGCGTCGACAGCACACCTGATTTGACTTTGCGATTCGTCGCGCAATCCGAGTCGCGCGATGCCGCGCGGGTCTTGCAACGCCACCTGGAGAAGCTCTCGCGAGATCGTTTGCAAAAAAGCGAAAAGCTGATGTCGGCTCTACGGCCCAAAGCCACAGAAGATCGTCTGTCGCTGACGCTCCACGACGAAAAACTCGGCGCAGTGGCCGCCGCGCTGCGTCCATTGGCTGACGAAGCGGCCGGCGAATTGCGGCGGCGTCAATCGACCAACCAATTGAAACAAATCGGATTGGCCCTGCACACCTACTTGGACGCACACGAGGGCTTTCCCCCCGCGGCGATTGCCGCCGCCCAAGGTCGCCCGCTTTTGAGCTGGCGCGTGGCGATTCTGCCTTTTCTCGATCAAGAACCGCTTTACAAGCAATTCCATCTCGACGAACCCTGGGACAGCGAACACAACCGCAACCTGATCGAGAGGATGCCGGATGTTTTCCGCTCGTTCGCCTCCGCCGCGCCGTCCGATCGCACGTCGTTTGTTGTCGCAACCGGGCCGGGCACGGTGTTTGACGGTGTTCGCGGAATCAAGATCGGCGAGATTACCGATGGCACGAGCAACACGCTTTTGGCGTGGGAGACCGATGACGAACACGCCGTGGTGTGGACCAAACCCGACGACGTCGCGTTTGACTCGGAGCAACCGTCGGCCCACTTCGCCTCGGCCTACCCGGACGGCCGTTTGCTGCTCTTCTGCGACGGCTCGGTACAGTTTATCAAACCGCCGCTCGACGACGAAGCCATTCGCCGCCTGGTGATTCGCAATGACGGCAAACCCCTATCGGGGTTGCGGTAAAATGTCTGCCAAGTACCAGCGGCCTCTTCTCTGGTTCGTGTTCGCGGCGAACGGCTTGGTAAGGTTGCAACACTTATAGGTGGTACGATGCGACACGCGTGTCGCATCGCACCACCTATAAGTGTCAGTTTTCTTAGAGACTGTCCGAAAACGCTGGAGGATGGCCTTCCCAGGCCGTCCCGTCACATCGCGCTCGCTACTGGACGGCTTGGCTGGTGACGGGCCAGGAGGCCCATCCTCCGGTGGCACCGATTGTCTCATTCCAGCCCGCGCGCAGTATAAACAGAGAAGTGGCCACCGGTACTCCGCCCTTTTGAACGAAAGCACGGCTTTTGCGCTGGGCGTTTTGACTTTTGCCGCCGGTATGGCGTATGCTTTCTTGCTACGCGACTCGAAATAAACGTATGGCACTCGCACTCATCGAAATCGGCAACCTCTCACCGGCCTTGATCGCCGCCGACCGCTGTCTGAAAGCGGCGGGCGTGGAGATTTTGGGCATCGAAAGCACCGATGGCGCGGCCCAGTGCATTAAACTGCGGGGGCCGGCCGACGCGGTGCGAGAGGCCGCCGAAGCCGGCGCGGCGGCGGGCCGGGCGATGGGCACGACGGTCTTTTGGTCGTGGTTGCCAGGCCCGCTTGAAGAAACGGTTCGGCTGGCCAATCAGCCGCCGGCCTATAGCCCGTTGCTTGATGGTTATGACGCCCGTATACCTCGTGAGGAAAAAATGAATCCATCCGATGCGTTGGGATTGCTCGAAACACAGGGCCTCGTGGCGGCCTTGCACGCGACCGATGAGATGCTGAAGTCGGCGGCGGTGACACTGGTGGGCAAGGAGAAGATCGGCGCTGCTTATGTGACGATCATGGTGCGCGGCGACGTGGCCGCGGTGCAATCGGCCATTGCCGCCGGCAAGCAAACGGTCGAGCGGTTGGGCGGCAAGCTCATCATGGCCGACGTCATCGCCCGCCCGCATGCCGATCTGGCGGCCTTGTTGCCAAAGTAACGACGATTCAGTATTCGGGAACTCGCGATTCGGCATTATCGCCGCGTTTGTTAACAAGAAAATGCTCACGCACCGTTTTCTGCTTAAAGAAGTTTGGGGGCCTGGTCAGGTCGGAGAAGTGAATTACCTGCGGGTTTTCATGGCCGGCTTGCGTCGCAAACTCGAAGAGAATCCCGCCCAACCCCGTTATCTGCTTACCGAGCAAGGCGGCGGCTATCGTCTAGTCGACTGTTAATCTATTGCGACACAACTGTCGTTTTTTCACCTAAATGAGTTGTTTCAATCAAACAGCCGCCGCATAAGCTCGGCGTGGCGGCGGCTAAGCTCCGCAGCGCCCTGGAGCTTCGCCGTATCAATCAGCCAACGCCGTGCCGTGCGGTCGGTCGGATCGAGTTCGACGGCCATTTCGGCCGACTCCAGCGCTTGGCGCGAGCGGCCTAGTCTCGCCAGCAGCGTCGCACGGCGCATGTGGTCATGCGGGCGCCACGGATTGATCGCTAAAAAACGATCGACGTATTCCAAACCGGCGAGGTTGTCTCCCGATTTCTGACAAGCCGTAGCCAGCAAGTCGAGCGTCCGTTCGCTCTGGGGTTGAATCGCCAGCGCTTTTTGCCACGCTTCACGAGCCGCGCTCAGATTCTGGCGCAGGTTATACATTACGCCCAAGGCGATCCACGTTTCGGCGTCGTCCGGGGCAATTTCGGTGATGTCGTTCAGAATTGGCTCCAATTCTTCCGCGTCCTGCGAACTGGCATAGCCCGATTCTTCCAGCCGGCGAATTCGCGCCAGCGCGAGGGCACGTTCGATTTCCCACTTGGGCATCGTCGTGTGCTCGCGGTCGAACAAAACAACGTCCGTCGGTTCCGGCAAATACTGCATGCCGCTCTCGGCCTCAATATCGCGCAAAACGCGGTGGTCGGTCTGCGAGGCATGGGCGATATCGTGCGCGCTCAAACGAGGCATGTGGCAGTGGATGCACGAGTTGTTGGCCGGCGCCGCCGCCTGCCGCTCCGCCGGCAGCGAACAACCTCTCTCGGAATGACATTCGAGACATCGCCCGCGGTAATAGGCGTCGGCCTCCGCCTTGGCCGGCACGGAGTGCGGGTCATGGCAGGAAACACAACCTAAGCGGCCGCCGCTTTTTTCGTAGCATACGCTCTCGCGCATCTGAACCACATGGCTCACGGCCTTCGTCTTCTGGTCGCCACGCACGCCGCTGCCGGCCACGAAAATGCCCCATATATCGTCCAGCCGGTCGCCCGGCCGAAAGTCGTCAAAATGGCGGCCATAGCGGGTGGTCGTCATTTTGCCGATCAGGTGGCATTGATAGCAAACCGCTTCGCGCCGGTCGGCGCTAAGGTTCGCCGGGTTGATGATCGGATCGTCCGCGTCCTTCGCGCGGCTCGCTGTATGCAGTTCAACGTGCCGCCGGCCGGGACCGTGGCAGCGCTCGCAGCCAATGGCCGACTCAACGAGCGCCGGTTCAATAAACGTGTTCTCACGTTCCGGGTCGGTCGACACTCGGCCCGCATGGCACAACACGCAATGGTTTGGAATCCGACGTCCAAACCGCAGGTGCCGATGGCCATAGCCGGGCGAGATGTCCCATTTTTGGGTGCTGGTGAACCAGGAGATGGGCGATTCAAAAAACAAGCCATCGCGGTCGATCGCGTAGGTCTTGCCACGAGTGCCCGAACCGATGAAGTAAGCGATCTTGGCCGCTTCGTCGTAAATCACCTCGCCGTTCTGGTCGCGCCGAATTTCATGGTGGTAGATGCCGTCGTCTTCTTTGCTGACACGATAAATCCGGCCGTCGTCGAAAGTGAACTCGACGTGAGTGAAGTCTTCGACGTCGTCCGCGCCGGGCGTACTGCCCGCCGAGCGGTACATGGGATGTTTTTGATAGCTTTCGGCGATGGCCGCATGGCACGCGGCGCACGCCTCGCTGCCCACATAATCGGCCGCAGGCTTGGGCGGCTTCACGGCGGTGCCCACGATTTTTTGGCGTGGCGCCGGCGCGATCGCCGCGGGCCCCATCTCGCCCGTCGTGCGGAATTTCGCCCAAAAGACGGCGAACATGGCGATCAACAGCGCGGTGGCCGCGAGCAACGCCAACCGGCCAGTTGAGCTCAAGGAACGATCTGACGATGCCATGACCAACCCGACCTAGGCCACCGTCACCTCTTTGGCCAGGTAAACATCCTGAATTTTTCGCAACAAATCCGCGCCCTCTTTCATGGGGCGTTGGAACGCTTTGCGACCGCTGATCAAACCCATGCCGCCGGCGCGCTTGTTGATGATCGCCGTGCGCACCGCGTCGGCCAGGTCGGCGGCGCCCTTGGATTCGCCGCCGGAGTTAATCAGTCCGATACGTCCCAGGTAGCCGTTGGCCACCTGATATCGGCACAGGTCAATCGGATGCGGCGAGGTCAGTTTCTCGTAAACCAGCGGCGAGGTCTTGCCGAATTTCAGGGCGTTGTAGCCGCCGTTGTTCACCGGCAGCTTTTGCTTGAGAATATCGGCCTGGATGGTCGCTCCAAGATGATTGGCCTGGCCGCTGAGATCGGCGGAGAGATGATAGTCTTTATCGGCCTTGAAGGCGTCATTGCGCAAATAGCACCAGAGAATGGTCGCCAGGCCCGCCTCGTGGGCGCGTGAAAAAGCCTCGCTGATTTCGACGATCTGCCGGCCGGCCTCAGCCGAACCAAAATAGATCGTGGCGCCCACCGCGACCGCGCCCATCTCCACCGCTCGGTCGACCGTGCCGAAAAGAATCTGGTCGTGCTTGTTGGGATACGTCAGCAGTTCGTTGTGATTGATCTTCACGATGAAGGGAATCTTGTGCGCATATCTCCGCGCCACCGCGCCCAGCACGCCAAACGTGGACGCGACCGCGTTGCACCCCCCCTCGATTGCCAGTTTGACGATGTTTTCCGCGTCGAAGTAAATCGGATTGGGGGCGAATGACGCGCCTGCCGAGTGCTCCACGCCCTGGTCCACCGGCAGGATCGACACATAGCCGGTGCCGGCCAATCTGCCGGTGACAAACAGCCGCGCGAGATTGTTCAGCACGCGCGGGTTACGGTCGCTGGGCACGAAAATGCGGTCGACAAAATCGGGGCCGGGCAAATGAAGTTGCTCTTTGGCGATCGTTTGGCAGCGGTGGCCGAGCAGATCATCGGCGTCTTTGCCCAACAATTCGTGAATCCAACTCATCGCATCTTCTCCTTTTAATACCGAGTAACAGTAACGCGCTAGCCGTCAATTTAACAGTTTGTCGAGTCCGATGCCACTGCGCTCAGTGCGAGGTAGCGTACTAACCCGGATGACTCATCGGCCCCTGGCCGACTTCGTCAGAAGGCGGGTCGCCGCACCAGGTTACGGCCAGAATTCTTACGAATTCTGCTACGCGCCCAACCCTGTAAAAACTGCTATTGGGCAATTGCGGTCAAGGCGGTAACTTGGCGACCTTGGCCAACCATTTGCCACCGACTCCTTGAGGTTTTATGCCGCCGCTTCGCCCGCTCATCGTGTTCGGCACCCGTCCCGAAGCCATTAAAATGGCGCCCGTCATCCAGGCTTGCCAGGAGCGGCCGGATGAGATTCAACCTCTGGTTTGCGTCAGCGGGCAACATCGCGAGATGCTCGACCAGATCACGGAATACTTCGGCATTCATCCCGACATCGATCTTTCGCTGATGCGGCCAAATCAATCGCTGGCGGAACTGACGGCCCGCTGCCTGACGCGCATCGACGACGTATTGACCAAATACCGGCCGGATTGCGTCGTCGTGCAAGGAGACACGACCACCACCACGTCGGCGGCGTTGGCCGCCTTTTATCGGCGCGTGCCACTGGTGCATGTCGAAGCCGGCCTGAGAACCGGCCGCATGCAGTCGCCCTGGCCGGAAGAAGTGAACCGGCGCGTGGCCACGCTGGCCGCCACCTTGCACTGCGCTCCGACCGAGGGCGCGCGTCACCATCTGTTGCAAGAAGGAATCCCCGACGCGGCCATTGTCGTCACCGGCAACACCGTCATCGACGCCCTGCTCGAAACCGTGCGCCGCGAACGCGGCCGCGACGGCTTCTGGAGCGCCAAGCACGATTATCTCAATGGCCGCCGCATGGTGCTCATCACCGGGCACCGCCGCGAGAGTCTCGGCAAGCCGTTGTCGCAGATTTGCCGCGCCATTTTGATGCTGGCCGCCGAGTTTCCCGATGTCGATTTTGTCTTTCCCATCCATTTGAATCCGCTGGTGCATGAGCCGGTGTATCGCATTTTGCGGCGGCACGCCGATGAAAACTTGCATCTGCTCGATCCCGTGTCGTATCCGGAATTTGTCTGGTTGATGGATCGTTCTTCGCTGATTATCAGTGATTCGGGCGGCATTCAAGAAGAAGCCCCTTCGCTGGGCAAACGTGTGCTCGTCACGCGCGAGGTCACCGAGCGCCCTGAATTGCTCGCCACTGGCATGGCCGAACTCGTCGGCGCCGACGTGCGGCGGATCGTGGAGCGCGCCGGTGTGATTCTCTCCGGCGCCGGGTCGATCACCCGGCCGCTAGCCAAGCCGAACCCCTATGGCGACGGACAAGCCGCCCCGCGCATCGTCGAGGAGATTATCCGGCGATTCGTGGCGATGGAGGTCGCCCCTCGATCGCGGGTCGCGGCCTGACTCTAGACTGCGCAAAATGAGCGTATTTCACACGGGAACCAGCAGCGGTTCAATGTGAGTTCTGTTCCGCTCCGCCACCACCGGCTTCACGCCGGTGGAGCGGTGATTGACCGCTAGGAGCGATGCCTTAAAGCGCCCCTTCCCTCTTTTTCGCGGCAGCATCCGCCGCCGCAGGCGGCGGACGCAGCCGCGAAAAAGAGGAGGCGGAGGAGATGGTCGCGATATGGCCTTCTAGCTGTCAATCATCGCTCGACCGGGACAAGCCCGGATCGGGGCGGAACAAAACTGGCATCACTGGTTCGGGACGCGTAACACCGCGTTTGCGCAGGCCAGCCTGTTCCTAGTACACGCCAAGCTACCCCTCCATGAGTGTCATTCTAGTAGTAGTGTCAAACCTACCTATTTGCCTGCCTCGCCCGTCAGCAAAAACGCGATCAAATCGGCCATCTCCCGCGGGTTGATCTTCTTCTCGAAACCTTCGGGCATGAGCGAACGCCCGGTGCCGGAGATTTCGTCGATGTTTTGACGCAACACGGTTTCCGCCACTCCCTCGGCGCGGCGCAGCGTGACGCTGCCGGCCGTTTCGTCAGAAATGATGCCGGTCACCGTGCGACCGTCGTCTAGGACGACGATATATTCCTGAAAGTTGGGCGCCACCTCGCGATTGGGTTCGAGCACGTTGGCCAGCACCTCTGCGGGCGTGCGATTGCGAATGGTTAGCAGGCTGGGGCCGACGTCGTGGCCTTGTCCGCCCAGGCGATGGCAAGCCTGGCAATCGCGTTTGAAAACGCCGGCGCCGCGCTCTCGATCGGCAGGCTCTTTGAGCGCCGCCTGATATTCCGCCAGGCGCGGGCCGACCGTCCGAGCATCGTGCAACAATTTCGCCGCGCGATCGCGAAGGGCAATATTGGCATGCTCCAAAAGCAGCTTGCGTCGGGCCACGGGAATATCCGCCACCGGCACGCGCCGATCCGCCACGGCATCGAGCAACATACCGATACGGTCCACGCGCGCCAAAAGCGCTTGAATCACTTCGCCGCGCACGGCGGGCGTAAGCGTGGCATACTTCTCCAGCAGCATGCCCGCGACTGCAGGCTCGGCATAGCCCGACAGCCCCCGCACGGCCGCCAATTGCATCGTTTGCGGTTCGCGCGGAGCGACGAGCAATGCC
Source organism: Pirellulales bacterium (assembly GCA_036379555.1). Lineage (GTDB taxonomy): Bacteria > Planctomycetota > Planctomycetia > Pirellulales > JAICIG01 > DASSFG01. The sequence continues at coordinate 27,241 of DASVGM010000269.1, forward strand.
AGCGTCTGAGCGTACTTTGCGAACTCACCGGCCGCCACAAGGTCGATGGCGGCCAACCGCTCTTCAAGGCCGGTCGCGGAGTCACCCGCCCGCTTGGCGGCTTCGGTCATTCGCCGCTCGATACGTTTCGCCGCCAGCAAGTCGCCGCCGGCTAGCGACGCGGTGAGCCGCTTGCCGGCACGTTTCAGACCGCCCGCCAGGCCGCTCAAGAATTGCCGCTCGATTGCTTCCGCGGACGGATCGAGCGCGCCAAAGGAGCTCAAGGCCACCCACACTTCAGCGTGACGATGGCGGGCGCCGACGACCGTGGCCAGATCGCGCACCAGCGGCGCGACCGCGGATGGCGCGTCGTCGTCTGCTAAAATATCTGCCAGCAGGTACGCCGCGGTTTCGCTGGACGAACTGAGCACGGCGATCCGCAGCCAGGCGTCGGCCGCGTCGCGCCGCGCGATTTGCGCCAGCGCGGCGCTCGCGTCGCCGCGGACTGTCGCGTCTGGATTCAGGCGGGTGATTTCGCCCAGAGTAAAAGCGACTTGAAACCTGACGCGCAAATCGCCGTCGCCCGCCAACGCGATGATGCGCCGCGCCAGCGCCGGCGCTGTTTGCCGCCGTTCGGCGAGTAACACGGCGTGTTCTCGGACGCCGGCCGCCGCATCGCCCAGCGCCACTAACAAATCGTCGTCAGTCAAGGCGGCCAAGCCTTCCAGCGACCAGAGGGCGTGCAAGCGGGCCAGCGGATGCTCGCTGCTTCTCAGCATGTCGCGCAAGGGAGCGACGGACGTCGGGTGCTGCCGTTCAAAGATCAGCCGATGAGCGGTCTCTCGCCACCAGGCGTTACCGTTTTCCAGTTGCGCCACCAATTGCTCGTCGCTCGCCGCACCGAGCCGCGGCGGAGGCGGCGGACGGAAGCCCTTGGGGGCCAGACGATATATACGTCCGCGGTCGCGGCCGCTTTCCAGGTCGAGCTGGGCTTTAATATCGTCGGGAATCGACCACGGATGCTCGATCGTTTCGCGATACATGTCGAGCACGTGCAGCGTGCCGTCGGGCGCGTTCACAAAATTGACCGGGCGAAACCAGTTGTCGCGCGAACGCACAAACTCCGTTTCGCGATCGCCCCGCGTGGCGCGAAAGGTGACGCCGTCGGCCGCAAGCACTTGGCGATGCACCAGGTTGCCGGCCACTTCGCCCAACACCGCGTTGCCGTAAAACTC
>DASVGM010000270.1:0-27266 GCA_036379555.1 Pirellulales bacterium
AACACCGGCATTGTGCCCGGCACGCAATCCTTCACGCAAGAGTGGATACTCGACCCGACGAGCAACTGGATTCAATTCCAGCAAAGTGATTCCAGCGGCAATCTCGATCAAGTGCGCGAGGCCAACACCGTGAACGAGATCACGGAAATTTCGCTCCCGTGGGTCAATCCGACATACGATGCGGCCGGCAACATGACACTCATGCCGCAGCCCGCGAACCCAACGGTCGGAGACGACGGCGTGTATGATGCTTGGAACCGGCTGATGTCTCTCTCTTCGGTCGGTTCGCCGATCGCGTCGAATGTGTACGACGCGCTCAATCGCCGCGCGAGCGAAACCGCCGCGGGAACGACGAGGCATTCGTATTACACGTCGGCCTGGCAGGGCATAGAGGAGCGTGTTGGAAGCTCCGCCGCAGCCGACCGTCAATTCATCTGGGGGCTTCGCTATATTGATGACCTAATCTTGCGTGACCGCGGCAGCGAGCGGTTTTATGCGCTACAAGATCCAAACTGGAACGTGTCTTCAATCACTGCCGACTCTGGGAACGTAGAAGAACGATACAAATACGCAGCATACGGGCAGCCGACATTTCTTACTGCGGGCTTCTCCGTACTACCGGCGTCACAATTTGCATGGGAAACGACTTATTGCGGGTATCGTTGGGATTATGTAACCGCTTTGTTTGAGGTGAGAAACCGTGTCTATCATGCTGTGCTTGGTGTCTGGATTTCGCCTGAGGCGTTTCCACTTCCATCGCACGCCCCACCAATGCCTGCTTATTTGAATCGGTACGCTTTCGACAATTCAAATCCGATCGTTTTTGTAGACCCCGATGGGCGCTGGCCGTTGTTCATCGTCACAGGTATTATCGGTGCCGTCGCCGGCGGGATCATCGGCGGCGTCAGCGGCGGGGTTCGCGGTGCATTGCAAGGCGGTCTAGGTGGTGCGTTCGCGGGCGCTGGAGCGGGCGCGCTTCGAGGTGCCATCGCCGGCGGAATCACAGGCGCCACGCTGGGGCTTGTCGCTCCCGTCATCGCCGTTGCGGGAATCGGTGGCTGGGTCGGCGGCGCGCTAGCGGGCGGAACTGCGGGCGCGATCGGCGAGACGGCGACGGAGGGGCTTGAGATCGCTGTCGGGGTGAGGGGAACGCTCGACCCCTGGCAGATTGGAACGTCAACAGCAATCGGCGCGGTGACAGGGGGTACGTTCTGTCGTCCGGCGCTGCCGGGGACACAACAGGTTACGCACTGGTCTCCAGCCGGATCCTCACCAACGACACTGAGTCCGGGCATGTGGGTACAGACAGGAGGCCCGAGCCCCTTGAATTATGTCAAGAGCGGCACGTTAGAGCAGGGCTATCCGTATGCCAACGCATTGACGCAAAATGTTCCGCGCGCGGCACTCGCGAATCCACCTAGCTGGGAGGCACCTAAGGCGCTGCTTGGGCAGTACATTTACCGGCCCTAATGACCAAGGATTGTTTTGTGAGACATCCCGTTTCCCGCATCGGCATCCTTCCTGCTAGCGATGCCCTCATGGTCGCGCGGCTTTTGGCACTTTTTTCCTCCGCGTTTACTCTTGGTTTGGCGCTAGCACGTGTTTTTGTCACCCATTTCAGGATCATCCGCCCGGAAGCAGATTCCGCCGCAGAGGCGCTTTTTGGCAGTATCCTTTTGGCGATTACGGCTCTGTTCATGGTCGTCATTCGGCGCGTGGGTTGTTCGCGCTTGGCGGCGCGCGTTTTTCCGATCGCATGCATTGTTTGGACGGTTGCTGCGGGGATCGCATGGTCGGGCTGTATCCTCTTAACCGTGACCTACACACAAAGTCATGCGGTGCATACGGTTATCGTCTGCACCGCGTACTTTTTGGCGGTATTCGCGTCGGGGCTTCTCGTGAGTCTCCCGCTCCGCACATTGGCGAGTACGTTGAGGCGACGACCGAGGCGTGGGAAACAAACGGCCAACGAGCCGTAAGCGGTCTTTGTTGGGCAGAAGACGGCGGCGGGATCTGTCGGGCTTTAGCACTGTGGATCGTAGAGTCCGTGGCGCTTTCTATCGTATTGGATTGGCGTCCGCTATATAAAACTAATTGACTTCTTGTCGTTGTGTATCAATAAGTAGGAGCTTTGCATGGATGATCATAGGCTATTTACGTCAATAAGAGTAGCGGCGCCGGAACCGCCTAATTTCGTAGGAAGCCGCGAGCCGCCGGATGCCAATGGCATCGTCTTATTGACCTACGACGATCAAGGCCGGCTGGTGCAGTGCGTCACGCGCGTGGCGGGAATATCCGAATCGCGGGCATATCAAGATGTTGGCCCAATTGGGATCGGTGAAGAGGGAGGTGCGTTCGTATAAACCAGGGTCGGCTGCCGGCGCGCGCCGTCCGTCAAGCGGGTGGCCGACGGCTCGGCCTTTGCGAAAAGCGAGGCGGCGCAAGATGGAGCGAGAGCGGCTCATTACGGAGTTTCACCGGCTGTATTACGACAGCCACGTCTGGACGCAGACGCGCTGGCTGGGGGCGGGCGTGGAAAAATGCCCGTTCGATTTGTGGATCTATCAGGAAATCATCGCCGAGCACCGGCCCGACGTCATCATCGAGTGCGGCACGCGCTACGGCGGCTCGGCGCTTTACATGGCCGGAATCTGCGAACTGATCGGCCAGGGCCGCGTCATCTCGATCGACATCGCCGAGCAGCGCGGCGGCCTCGCCCATCCGCGCGTCGAGTTCTTGATCGGCGACTCGATCGAGCCGGCCACGGTCGGCGCGGTGAAGAACCGGCTGCGCGGCGGCGAGCGCGTGATGGTCGTGCTGGACTCCGACCACCACCGCGCGCACGTGCTGCGCGAAATGGAGCTTTACGGCCCGCTTGTCACGCCGGGTCAATACATGATCGTCGAAGACACCAACATCAACGGCAACCCGGTCGCCCATTACTACGGCCCCGGCCCGAAAGAGGCGCTCGGGGAATTTTTGCCCAAGCACCCCGAGTTCACGGTTGATCGATCGCGCGAGAAGTTTTTCGTGACGTTTCATCCGGGGGGATTTTTGTTGAAGCGGTAAGCGGTAAGCGGGATACGAGGGTTCAGGGTTCAGAGAGGAAAGGAAGATGCGAAGCAGAAGCCGCAAGATGCGCAGGAATGCAAGGAATGGAGAACACTGAATGACGCAGCACGCCCTCACCCTAACCCTCTCCCGGAGGGAGAGGGGACTACGGATGGAAAACGCCGAATGACGCAAATCGCCCTCACCCTAACCATCTCCCGGAGGGAGAGGGAACTGCTGATGCCCCAACCCCCCATCCCTTCATCACTCATCCTTCAACTTTCATCCCTCATCTTTCATCCTGAACCCTGAACCCTGAACCCTTTCCCCCGAACCCTCGCATGGAAAAACTCATCTTGCGTACCTGCCAAAGTCCGGGCGACGTGGTGGTGATGACCGCCGCAGTGCGCGAGCTGCACCGGCAGTTCCCCGGTCGCTACGCGACCGACGTGCGCACGCCGGTGGCGGCCATCTGGGAAAATAATCCCGAAGTGACGGCCATCGCCGATAACGAGGGCCGGGCGATTGACATGCACTATCCGCTGGTGAATCAATCGAACCAGCGGCCCGTGCATTTTCTGGAAGGCTATTGCGATTACCTGGCGGCGCAGCTCAAGCTGCCCGGCCTGCGGCCACAGGAGTTTCGCGGGCATATCTACCTCACGGAACAGGAAAAACGCTGGGTAAACCAGGTTGAGGAAGCCGCCCGATACAAGGGGCGATTCTGGCTGGTGAACGCGGGCACCAAACGCGATTTCACCTGCAAAGGCTGGCCGCTGGAGCATTTTCAGGCGGTGGTCGATCACTTTCGCGGGCGAATGATGTTCGTGCAGATCGGCGCGGCCGAGCACGAGCACCCGGCGCTGGCCAATTGCATCGACCTGCGCGGCAAAACCGACCACCGGCAGTTGATCCGGCTGGTGTATCACGCGGCGGGCGTCTTGACGGGCGTTTCCTACCCAATGCATCTGGCGGCCGCCGTGCCGCGGCCCGCCTGGATGAGCGGCCTGCGGCCTTGCGTCGTCGTGGGCGGCGGCCGCGAGCCGGTGCATTGGGAGCAATATCCCGGCCACCATTATTTGCACACCATCGGGGCGCTTTCCTGCTGCGCGACGGGCGGCTGTTGGAAATCGCGCACGGTGCCGCTGGGCGACGGCGATCGCAAAGACCGCGACCTTTGCGAGCAACCCCAAGCCGGCTATCCGCGCTGCATGTGGTTGATTCGTCCGGAAGAGGTCATTCGAGCGGTGGAGAGATGCTTGGTGGGGTAGGCGGCACGATGCCAGCACAACGACGCATGGAGGCAAAATGATACAGCACGATTTCATGTTGGCGGAGCCGTTTCCGCACCTGGTTCTCGACAACTTCGCGCCGGAAGCGACGCTGCGCGCCGTGGCGGCGGGATTCGATTGTGTTTCGCCTGACGCCTGGGTGCGCTACGACGATACCGACGAGCGCGGCAAGAGCGCCTGCAATCGCGTGGAGGCGATGCCTCTGGCCTGTCGAGATTTTATCGCCGCATTGTCGAGCCAGACGGCGGCCAAACTGTGCGAATGGATCACCGGCATCGACTGCCTTCAGCCCGACGCCACACTTTATGGCGGCGGGTTGCACGTCACCGAGCGCGGCGGGTTCCTGGGCGTTCATCTCGACAACGAACGCCATCCGCAAACCGGTTTGGCGCGGCGGTTGAATTTGATCGTTTATTGCACCGAGGGCTGGCAAGAAGAGTGGGGCGGGCATTTTGAACTATGGGACCGCGCTTGCACGCGGCCGGTGAAGAAGATCGCCCCGTTATGGAACCGCGCGGTGCTATTCGAGACGAGCGCGCACAGCTTTCACGGCCATAGTGAACCGCTGAACTGCCCCGCCGACATGCGGCGCAAGAGTGTGGCCGTCTATTATTGGAGCGAGCCGCGCGCCCGCGCGCGGTTCTTCGCCCGCGCCGACGACGCGCACGACGCCGCCAAAGAAGCTGCGCGCCTGGCGCGCAGCCATGCATGAGCGACACGAACCCCTACGATGATACCGCGGGCCGGCCCCGGAGAACTCGTGACAGTGATTGTAGCGGAATTCGTCAGAATTCTGGCCGTAAACCGCTGCCACGGCCCAACTTCTCACGAAGTCGGCTACGGGCCAAGTAGCGTTCCGTCGCCTACCGATGGATTGTCGATCAGCGGTTCACGGAATGCCACGGAGGGCATTCCCCTCAGAGAGCGTTTTCGCGACAATCTTAAATCACTTCCGCCCACCTGGAGTTTATGCATGGCATCGATACACATCAACGTAACGGACCAGGAGTTGGCCGATCTGAACGGCGCGCTCGATTGGAAGCTTTATCAACGCGATCACGCGGGGCGCGTCGTCGGCGGAGGCGAGCGCGAGTTTTCACTGCGCGACAACCGCGTGGAGGCGATGCTGGCCAGGCTGCGCGTCGCCGGGCTGCGCGTGCTGGAGCCCGCCTGCTTTGAAGGACATTTGACCGTGGCGCTCTGTGCCGCGGGGGCACGGGTGACGGCGTTTGACGCGCGGCCGGCCAGCGTCGTCAAAGCGTTCGCGCGGTGTTTGGCCTTCGGTCATTATCCAAAGCTGCTGCTGCACGACGCGCGCCGCATCGCCGAACTCGGCGAGTTTGATCTGGTGTTCCACTCGGGATTGTTCTACCACCTGGCCGACCCGATCGAGCATTTGCGAAGCTTGATCGGCGTGGCTCCGCTGATTGTGTTGGACACGCACACGGCATTTCCGGCGCTGGCGCGTGACACGCTCGCCGGCTACGAGGGGCATTGGCACGACGAGGGCGGCTGGGCGGAGCCTTTAAGCGGCATCGAAGAGCGTTCATTTTGGCTGAAAAAGGATTCGCTCTTTCGGCTCTTCACCGACTGCGGTTTTGCCCACGAGACGCTGCTCGACGACGAGTATCCCGACGGCCCTCGCTCCTGCCACCTGCTATTCCGGACCTGAAAACAGCCGGGGGCCGGCACGGTTCGTCAATGGCGAGATTCAGATTGCGCTCGGCGTTTGAGGATGGCGCGCGGACGGCGAGCCGCCATCCCTCATCTCTCATCCCTCATCTCTCATCCCTCCATCAACCTCTCCGCATCCCTCCGCAGCCATTCTTCCACAAGAAACGCGACCAGATGGTCCAGCCCGCGGTCGGGCGCTTGCAGACGCTTGCCAAGCCGCTCGTCGTCGGCCGTTTCGTGTTCCATGTCGTAAGTGCGGCGCAGCGGTTGGGCGCCGATCGCGCCGCGCCGGTCGATGCCCTGCGGGGGCAAGTATTTCGCCAGTTCACTGTCGCTGATATCAACCAGGCACTTCAGCTTTCGCGCCGCGTGGCGAAAAACGTGCAGGCCGCCCTCCGGCTTGAACATGGGATACGCCAGGCGGCCGTCGATCGCCAGCGCCAGACCGATGGCGTTGGGAACCTCGCCCCGCCAATCGAACTGGCGCGCGTCTTGGCGCAGCGCGTCGATGACGGTCGTTTTTGTTTTGCCGTCCAGTTGCTCCACCACGTCGATCAATTGCCGAACGCCGGGCTTGGTAAAGTCGCGATTCGCGTCGTGCGCGACGAGCAAGTGCGGCTCGCACCGCAACCCACGCGCACGGGCCAGCGAAGAATAAGCATGGGCCAAGTCGCGCGTCTGGCGTTGATCTTCGCCGTAAATCGCCAACAGCACGCGATTGGCGTCGAGGTATCGCTGGGCGTAGACGTCAAAAAGCAATTCGCGCCACTGGTTGGTCAGCGCGGCCAGTGTGTCCGTGGGGCGGCCCGCCAGGCCGTCATCGCCTTCAGACGGCCTGGCAGGCCGCCCCACAGCCGAACCTTCAAACAGACCGTCCGTATAGCAAGCCATGAGCGCCACGTCTTCCAGCGCCACGACGCGACGATCAACGTCGTCCAGCTCGCCGAGCAAGCGGCGAAGCTGCGACAGCCGGCCAAGCTCCGGCGGCGGCGCGGTAAACCGCCCCTTCCGCTGGTCGCGAAGCCAACGCGATTCGGTCATCGTCAACCGGGCGGCTTCATTCCGCAAGCCGAGCACGTCCATCGAGCGCTGCAGCCCCTGCACCGAACGACGCAACGCGGTCAACCGCTCGGCCGCCGCAACGGAGGGCGGCGGACTGTGGCCCGTGCCGGCCGGCCGCGCGCGAACTTCAACCTTCAACTTGCCTTGCTCCAACCGCACGTCGCCGGCGCGCGACAAATCGCCGGAGTAGGCGTTCAATCCCGCCGCCAAGGGCGCCAGCAGTTGCCGCTCGATGGCTCGCTTGAGCGGGCGAGCGCCGTAACGCGGTTCGTAGCCGTTCGCCGCCAAATGGTGAGTCACGTCGGCCGCAATGGTCAGCGTGACGCCGCCGTAGGTAATGCCGTCGCGACGGCGAATGCCGGCCATTTCACGCTCCGCGATTTCGCCGACCGTCTCGCGGTTCAAGGGAGCGAACGGCACAATGCGGTCGATGCGATTAAACAGTTCGGGCCGCAAAAACTGCCGCACCTGACGCGCGAAATGGTCGCGGGCATCCTCGGCCGTTGTTGGCGCCGGCCCAAAACCCGACATGCCGCGCCCAAACGAATCGGCCCCCAGGTTCGAGGTCATAATGATGACGGCGTTGCTGAAATCGGCGATGCGCCCGCCGGCGTCGGTGAGCCGCGCTTCACCCAGCACTTGCAACAGCAGATCGAAAAACCGCGGATGCGCCTTCTCGAATTCGTCGAACAGCACCACCGTGAACGGCTGCTCGCGCACGCGCGAAGTAAGCAAGCCTTGCGCGCCAAACGCTCCGCCGGCCAAACGCTCGACCGCCGCGTAGTCGGCGTATTCGGTCATGTCAAAGCGCACCATGCGATCGGGCCGTTGATAAAGAAACTCGGCCAGGGCCTTTGAGGTTTCGGTCTTGCCCACGCCCGTGGGGCCAATGAACAAGAGCGACGCCACCGGGCGGCCCGGCCGCGTCAGGCCGGCCTTGACCGTGGCCAATAATCCGGAAACCAGTTCAATCGCCTCAGGCTGGCCGCGCACGCGCTCGCCGAACCAGCGTTCGGTGGCGACCAGATCGAGCGGTGTTTGCTCGTCGAGCAAAACCAACGGCAGGCCGGTTTCGCGCGCGAAGGCATGCGTCACATCCGTGGCCGAAATCACGGCGCCGCGGCGGGCGTCACGGCAAAGATGGTTGAGCAAGCGCAACGGCCGGCCGGGATAGGCCGAGTAGCCGGCATAACGGCGATGCAAGCGATCGAGCGCGTCGATGGCGTCGTCGTCGAGTCGGCCGCCTTCGCACGCGTTGGCCGAGGCTTGCCGCCGCAGAATCCGCCGGCCCCGTTCGCGGTCGGGTTCTTCGATTCGCAGCGCGGTGAAAGCTGGCAACACTTGCGGCAAATCGCGTTCGACCAGCGCCTGTTGCTCCGGCGTACACTCGACAATCGCCGTCAGATCGCCGCGCAGCAGGTAAGGCCGCAAGAAGCTGGCGATGCTCTCGCTCTGCGAGGCGCTACGGCCAACCTCGGCCAATTCCACCAGGTTGCCGAGGAATACCACCGCCTTCTTTTTGGCCGCCTCGCGACACAAATCGCGGCATTGCTCCTGCCAGGCGCCAAAGCCCGACATGCCGGCCACCAGGCGGGCGCCGCTGGAGAACCAAAAAGGCGTGCCGCCAAGGCCATGCCGCGATCGCTCGCGCACAAGCTGATAAACGGCCGCCGTCTTGCCCACGCCCGGCGGACCCACCAGCAGCACGCTGCGCGGCGCGGCGCCGTTCAAGAGTTCGGCAAGTTGGGCGACGGCGGAATCGGTCTCGAACGCTTCAGGCAGTTTTTGCCGCGTCAGGTCGGTGGCGATTTGCTTGAGCACCGAGGTTTTTTCGCCTTCGCGTTCCAACTCGCGCAAGGCGGCCTGCTTGGGCGTGGGTAGCTCAACGGTGATCGGCGCTGCGCTGATCTTGAGTCCGCTTTGGCGCTCCAGTTCAACGAGCATCGCCAATGGGTTTTGTCCGCCGCGCCGCTCGATGGCCGCGCGAATCTCGCGTTCGACGGCGGCGGTGAGTTGATCGGCCCGCGACCGCAAAACATGCACGTCGAGCGCCGGCACGTAGGCGAGATGCGCGTCGGCGGCGGGGCTCCAGGCGATCCAATCGAAGCGCAGCGTGACCGGAAGCCAGGCGGCCTCGCGCGGCGGCGAGATGACGATTTCGCTTTGCCCCAGTTCGTAACTCCAACCCCAGCGCCGCGCGTAAAGCGCGGCGCGCGGCAGCGATTCGATGGTTTCTTCGGCACGGCGAGCGATCAGCTCGCAGCCCTTTTCCGCGGCGGTGGAGAGCACCGAATGCTCAGGCAGAAGCGCGGCTCGGCACATCCGCCAGCGCTGGTCGACACGCTGGATCAAAAGGAGCAATCGTTGTTCATGCTCAGGCATCTTCTTGGGCCGCGTCCGCGTGCTTCTGCTATCAATCCATGATGATTTTGTAAACCAGCCGGTCTTCGTCGATCATGCTCGAACGATGGCGGACTACGATGCGCTGATCGCCGCTCCCTCCACACGTATCTTCGTCGTTGATGACCGGCCCGCGCTGAAGAAGGTAGTGGGCCAAATCGCCCACAAACCCTGAAAGTTCCGCAAGCGTCATCCGGCAGCGATCGACTTCAAGCTCCATCAGACCAAACTGGCGCATGCCGGACGTGTACATCCCGATTTCATCGTTCGCTGCGCTGGTGACTTGGAAACGGACCCACATTGGAACGGGCAGGTGCTGCTCGGACATGCCATCACAAGAATTCTCGAAAACCTCGCGCGAATTCGATACGCCGGCGTTGCCCCAATAGACCCCGATGCCATCGAAGATTCTCATCGCGACCAACGCGAGTCGTGATACCGTAATTGCCGATTGAATCGATGTCTGGGCGTCAGCGTTCGTATTTACAACGATGACATGGGACTGATGCTTGGCCGCTTCCTCCTTTCCGTTTGGCCAAAGGAAGTTGCGATCGGCGCACTCCTCAGCCTCTTGCGTCGGTATATGGAACGGCGCGTGTACGAGGTGTCCAACGGCGTTATTTCCGCGGCTCACGTTGATCACGATGCCATCGTGCCCGATTTCCGCCGAGTGATCCCGGCCGAACACTTGTTCAACGATTTCGCCTGCTCGCGATGGATCGCCGGGCTCCGCGGTTGCGCAAAGCACGAAACAATGCCCGGTGACATGATTCGCCTCTGATTCGACGCTGTTGCCGCCGGAGCCGACCGTCACTTTATTCTTGCGAAAGAAATCGAAGAGTCCCATAGAATTTCTATCCACGAAAGGGCGACGTCGACTTGCGGCGCCGCCTGCTACTCCTCATATTGATATTGGTCGGTGATCGTCAGCAGCTTTGCCAGCGGCAATTCAAAGCCGGGCAACAAGGGCGTGTGGTACGTTTCGACCTCGCCAATGGTCCGCTTGACGCAACGCTCGCCGCGGCGATGGTAAACGGTGAGCAGGCGGCTGAAGCGGTCGATGATCCAGTATTCGCGCACGCCGATGTCGCGGTACTCGCTTTTTTTCTCCTCGTATTCGCGCCGCCGGTCAGACGCGCGCGATGAGGGAAACTCAACGACAATCGTCGGCACGTCGCGGCGCTCGACCGGGCCACGGCTCCGCGGCCGCCGACCCAGCCCGGCCCAAATCACCCGGTCGCAACGGCGGTTTTGGCCGACGGTGCGAACATTCTGCTCCGGCAATGTTAAGTTGAGGGCCTTGCCCTCCGCGTGCGATTCTTGATAGTTTCGCAGCCAACGGCCAAGCTCTTCATTGGCGTCGCGTTCCTCCTCCAGTGGCGGCGGGGTCACGATCAGAACTCCATGAATCAATTCGTAACGGTAGCCCAGTTCAAAGTCGGCCGCATCGAACTCATCCAACGTCATAATCGCCCCGGCGTCTCGGGGGCCATAGGGCGCCGCTTGCTTTTCGGTGATTGTCGCCATAGGTTAAGCTCCGGTACGTGTCGCCTGCGCATTTTAGTTCGCCGCCGCCGAACAGACCAGCGGCCCTGCGCCAAACACAGGGCGGATGGCGACAAGATTCTCCGCGCCCTCCGCTTACGCCGCAACGCCGATCGCCCCGATTTCGCTGGAGAGTCCACCGGTGCGTGCCGCGGCGGGGGCGAAGGCACGCGGGGGCCCTGGCTCGCTACGGGCTGCCCCACCCAACCCGCGGTTGTGGCATGGTCGCGACGGCCACGCTCCACCTCGCCTCTGGGCGACTCCGGCGCTCGTTGGCTGCGACCATGCCATACCGCTTACCCTGCGCTCGCCCCCCGCGTTCCTTCGCCCCCGACGCTCGCTTTCTCCTGCGACAATGCCCCCTCGCTCGCGCTCGTCGCCTCCGCGCCTTCCGCCGCACGGGACAGCCATTCAATCAACGCCCGAACCGGACCCGCAAGGTAGAATGGGAAACCGCCCCGCGCCAGCATGACGGGATAGTGAATTGTTCCGGGCAAACCGGGCGCGGGGATTGCGAAGCGGTGCGATTATCTCATACACTTGAGACGCAAATAAGGTTTTCGGCCACGTCAAGCGATTGTCTGTGAGATTTCTGTATGCGATGGTTTGCCAACAAACGTCCAGCGAAGCTGCTCGCCCTGTTCGCTATCTGCGCGGCGATGGGTTGCGAGCGCGCGCGCGTGCATTTGGAGCCGACGCCGCCCCCCACGGTGACCATCAGCCTGCCGATCGAACGTGAAATCAGCGACATGCCTGACTTTACCGGTCATACGATGGCGATCAAAGCGGTCGATGTTTATGCCCGCGTGGGCGGCTTTATCGACAAAGTGGCGTTTAAGGATGGCGACGTGGTCAAAGAAGGCGATTTGCTGTTTCAGATCGACCCGCGCCCGTTCGACGCCGACGTCGCCCGTGATGAAGCCTCGTTGGCCGCGGCCAAGGCCCGCGCGAAGCTCGCCGCCGCCGACCTGGCCCGGGCGGAGAAGCTCATTCGCGGCAAAACCATCACCCAGGAGGATTTTGACCGCACCACCGCCGAAAACGCCCAGGCGCTGGCCGCGGTCCAAGAGGCCGAGGCCAGCCTGACCACGTCGAAGCTCAACCGCGAATACTCGACCATCACGGCGGCCGTGGGCGGCCGCATCAGCCGCGCCATCATCACTAAAGGAAATCTGGTCAATGCCAGCGCCGGCAGCCCTACCTTGCTCACGACCATCGTGCCCATCGACCCCATCTACGCCTATTTCGACGTCGACGAAACCACGTTTCTGCGCGTCGCGCGCAAAGCCCGCGATCCGAATCACCAGCACCCACCGGTCGACATGCAATTGGCCAACGAAGGTGGTTTTTCGCATCACGGACGGGTTGATTTCGTCGATAACCAAATCGATTCCGCCACCGGCACCATTCGCGTTCGAGCGGTGTTTCCCAACGCCGACGGCGTGCTCGCGCCGGGCATGTTCGCCACCATCCGCGTACGTCCGCCCGACAAGCGGCCGGCGCTCATGGTCAACGATCGGGCCGTGGGCATGGACCAAGGCCGCCGGTTTTTGCTGGTGGTCGGCGCGGACAACAAGGTGGAGTATCACGAGGTGCTTATCGGGCCGCTGGTCGACGGGCTGCGCGCCATCGAAAAAGGCTTGAAACCTGACGAGTGGGTGATTGTGAACGGGCTGCAACGCGCGCGTCCCGGCATCACCGTCGCGGCGCGGAAAACCGAGATGCCGCAGCCGCCGCCCGCGGAGGAGGCAACGGCGATTGAGAGTGAGAAAACCGAATCCGGGACAAACGCCGGCAAATAGGGCTTTCATCATGCCGGCGGGCCGCAAAGCGACCATCAAGGTTCGTTTGGGCCGAACAGTCGCTTGGCGGGGTCGGGATTGACGTTTTGCTCGACCCGCTTCAACAGCGTGGTCTGCCAGTTTGCCGGCAGGGAGGCGATCGCGGCCAGTTCCGCCGCCGCGCGGAGATCGCTTTTGTCGAAGTGCATGACCCGATTCATCCGCTCGATGGTCCAGGTCGGGTAAGGGCGTTCGAGCCGCTCTAGCGTCGTCCCCGCGGCGACAACGCCTTCTTTCAACACGCGAAAGTACCAGCCGGTGCGCCCGGTTTCTTGAAGCTGTAAGGCAAGCGTCTTGATCCGCCAACGTCGGGCCAGCTTCCAACACGGTTGACGGGGCTGAGCGACTTGCACCACGGCTTGGCCCACCTGCCAGACATCGCCGAGGTTGACGTTGGCCTCCGTCAGTCCCTCGACGGTGAAGTTTTCACCGAAGGCTCCGAACGGCAAGTCGGGCAGCGCCAATTCCCGGCGCCAAAGATCGTAGTGCTCGGCGGAATAGACCATGACCGCCTTATTGGGCCCCCCATGATAAACGCGATCGGCCTGCTCGTCGCCAGCGAGATTGAAGAGACCCAGCCGCACGGGACCGGCCACGGCCCGCTTGACGACGGCACTGGTCCAGGGCCGATCCATTGGGTCGGTCGCCTTGGCCGTACCGAAATGCTGGGGCAAGGCCACTTGAATCGACCGCAGCACCGGCGGCGTCATGGGCGGACGCTCCGCGCCGCGATGGTTACAAAGTTCGCCATCATTTCAGCAGGAAGAATTGGAATCGCCACCGGCCATCTCTCTTGTTGGATTTGATTCGTCAGGGCGACAGTTTGGCCACGGGCCAACGATGCAGACGCCTCGGCCCCATAAGTTGATTTTACCCATCGAGCTAACAATGGAAAATGGGAGTCTACACGTTGTCGCCCGCCGTCGAGGTGCTGGCCGCGGCGGCGGCTGCGCCGCCCCATTTCCAGCCGCTGATCGCGGGCATGTCGTCGCCATGCTCGGCAATGTAATGCTTGTGTTCAATCAACTTCTCGTGAATCGCTTGCTTGAAGTACGCCGCCCTGGCCCCGAGTTGTGGCAGACGATCGATCACGTCCTCGACCAGGTGAAAGCGGTCGAGGTCGTTCAGCACCACCATGTCAAACGGCGTGGTGGTCGTCCCTTCTTCCTTGTAGCCGCGCACGTGCATGTTGTCGTGATTGGTGCGGCGATACGTCAGGCGGTGAATCAGATAGGGATAGCCATGAAACGCGAAGATGATCGGTTTGTCCTTAGTGAACAACGCGTCAAAGTCGCGATCCGATAGCCCGTGAGGGTGCTCGCCGGCCGGTTGCAACTTCATCAAATCAACCACGTTAATCACCCGAATCTTCAACTCAGGCAAATGCTCGCGCAGCAGTTCGACCGCCGCCAAGGTCTCCAAGGTCGGCACGTCGCCACAGCAAGCCATGACCACGTCCGGCTCGCTCCCCTTGTCGTTGCTGGCCCACTCCCAAATGCTGATGCCCTGCGTGCAGTGCTTAATGGCCTCGTCCATGGTCAGCCATTGCGGCGCCGGTTGCTTGCCCGCCACGACCACGTTCACGTAGTCGCGGCTGCGCAAACAGTGGTCGGTGACCGACAGCAGGCAGTTGGCGTCGGGCGGCAGATACACGCGGATCACTTCGGCCTTCTTGTTGACCACATGGTCGATGAAACCGGGGTCTTGATGACTGAAGCCGTTGTGGTCTTGCCGCCAAACGTGCGAGCTGAGCAGATAATTGAACGACGCGATCGGCCGCCGCCAGGAAATCTCGCGGCTGACCTTCAGCCACTTGGCGTGCTGGTTGAACATCGAGTCGATGATGTGAATGAACGCCTCGTAGCACGAGAAAAAACCGTGCCGGCCGGTAAGCAGATAACCCTCCAACCAGCCCTGGCATTGATGCTCGCTGAGCACCTCCATCACGCGGCCGTCGGGGCTGAGATGATCGTCGTCGGGCAGAATCTCGGCCATGTAGCAGCGGTTGGTGACCTCGAGCACGTCTTGCCAGCGGTTCGAGTTGTTTTCATCGGGGCTGAACAGGCGAAAGTTCTTCACGTCGAGATTGAGCTTCATCACGTCGCGCAGAAACGTGCCCATCACGCGCGTCGATTCGGCCGTCGTCGCGCCGGGACTCGGCGCCGGCACGGCGTAATCGCGGAAGTCGGGCAGCTTCAACTCGCGCAGCAAAAGGCCGCCGTTGGCGTGCGGATTGTCACTCATGCGGCGTTCCCCCTCGGGCGCCAGTTCGGCAAGCTCGGCCACGAAGCGGCCGTTCTCGTCAAACAATTCTTCCGGCCGATAGCTCTTCATCCAGCCTTCGAGAATGCGAACGTGCTCCGGCTTGTCCATGTCGCCCATCGGCACCTGGTGGCTGCGCCAGTAGCCTTCACACTTTTTGCCGTCGATCTCCTTGGGGCACGTCCAACCCTTGGGTGTGCGAAAGACGATCATCGGCCAGGCCGGGCGACGCACCGCGCCGTTCTCCCGCGCGTCGGCCCAGATACGCTTGATCTCGGCCAGCGCCTCGTCGAGCACCTCGGCCAGCCGCTGATGCACCGCCGCCGGATCGTCGCCCTCGACAAAGTAGGGCTTATAGCCCATGCCCTCGAAGAACTTTTCCAGTTCGCCGTGTGGAATGCGGGCCAAGAAACAGGGATTGGCGATCTTGTAGCCATTTAGATGCAAAATCGGGAGCACGCAGCCGTCGCGCGCCGGGTTGAGAAACTTGTTGCCGTGCCAGCCGGTCGCCAAGGGACCGGTTTCGGCCTCGCCGTCGCCCACGACGCAGGCCACGATGAGATCGGGGTTGTCAAACGCGGCGCCGTAGGCGTGGCTGAGGGCATAGCCCAACTCGCCGCCTTCGTGGATGCTGCCCGGCGTTTCGGGAGCGACGTGGCTGGGAATTCCGCCCGGAAAGCTGAACTGCTTGAACAGCCGCCGCAGGCCCTCGGCGTCTTGGCCGATATTCGGATAGACCTCGCTGTAGGTTCCTTCGAGATAGGCGTGCGCCACCAGCGACGGCCCGCCGTGACCGGGACCGATGACATAGATCATGTTCAAATCGTCGCGTTTGATGACACGATTAAGATGCACATAAAGCATATTGAGACCCGGCGACGTGCCCCAATGTCCGAGCAGTCGCGGTTTGACGTGCTCGCGCTTGAGCGGCTCTTTGAGCAGCGGGTTGTCGAGCAAATAAATCTGACCAACCGAGAGATAGTTGGCGGCCCGCCAATAGGCGTCCATCTTGCGCAATTCGTCGCTCAAGAGGGCGTGTCGCGTCGCCTCGTTGTCGCCGGCCAAGGGATTCCGTTGTCGTTCGATCGTCGCGGCCATGATGCACTCCTTTTGGGTCAAGTGTTTTTCATTGCGTTTCATGCTACAGCACCCCGGCGAAGCGCTCAAGCCGCCGCCTCGTCGTGCTTTACGCCGGTGCTTGCCGGCTGTCGGCTTCGTTGTCCGCGGCGCCAAGCGGCGGCGGCGTTGGTCGATTTCGGCCGGCGAGAGACGCTTGAATGTTTTGTGCGAAACGAGCTTCATGCCGGCCAACAGTTCGACCGTCGAGCGAACGGCTTCGGGCGGACCTGCCAGCGGCCGCCAGGACTTCCAAAGCGCAATCTTGCCCTCGTGCGTGCCGGCGGCTAGATGGAAATTATCGGGGCTGATTGCCAGACAGCAGACGGTACTCGCGCCAAGCGGAGGCCCGATGGTTTTGCCGGTCGCCGCGTCATGCAGCCGCGCGTGCCCGTCCGCATCGATCGCCAGGACGAACGAGCCATCGGGTGACGTGAGCGAACCGAGCGGCGCGTCATCGACCGCGCCCTCTGCGCCGGCTCGAGCGCCGCGGGCGACATCAACCTCGTCATTGGGCCGCGGAGGATTGCTCGACAAGTCGCCTTGAAGGCTCCATCGCCGGAACGGGCCGCCGCGCGTGCGGGCCAACAAGCTCGCCGCGTCGGCGCTGAACGCCAGATAGGAAAGCTCACCGGGCAACACGAACGGCCTGCCAAACGCTTCTTCGCGCGGAACGCGCCACAGCCGCACGTGCGCGTCGCCGTTGTCCGTGGCGATTGTGGTGATCGCCGTGGCGCCATCGCGGCTGAAGGCGACGGTGGTGACGGGAGCGTCGTGTGCCAGCGGTTGGCCAAGCGGCGCGCCGGTCGCGGTGAGAAAGAACCGTGCCCGCCCGTCGTCGCAGCCGGTCAGCAGCAACCGGCCGCCCGGACTGAAAGCCAGCGCGCGCACCGGCCGCGGATGGGCGAGGGCGGCGCCGAGGTTCTGACCGGTCTCGACCTGGCAGAGTTGCACTTCCCCGGCGGGTTCGAGGTGCGGATCGCCGACCGCGCCGGCGGCGGCGGCGAGTTGGCCGTGAGGGCTGAAGGCGACGGCATGAACGGCGCCGCGCATCTTCAAACTTTCGCCGCGGCGTCGGCCGCTGTCCGCGTCCCACATGCGCACGCCGCCGTCGGCGGCGCCGGCGAGCAGCACTTTGCCGTCTGAACTGAACGCCAACGCCACCACGGCGTAAGTGGCTTGCAACGGTTCGCCAAGAGGCTCGGCGGTGGACGCGTTCCAGAGCCGCACCAGCGAGTCGCTGCCGCCGGTGGCAAGCAAACGTCCGTTGGGACTGACGACCGCCGTCATCGGCCGTGGCCGGCCGGCAAGATCAAGGAAGATGGCGTCGTGTTTCATCCCCGCGCCGATCGGCGTCGCGTCGGCCACGTTCCAGAGCCGGGCCAGGCCGGACATGACAGTGACGAACTTGCGGCCTTCGTCACAGAACGATACGAAGCGAACCGGTTCTGGATGCTCAATGGGCGGGGCGAGCGGCGCTCCGCTGGCCGCGTTCCAAAGCCTGGCCTGGCCCGCGCCTTGGTTTGTTGAAGCGCCGGTGACAATGTATTTGCCGTCAGGACAGTAAGCCAACGAATGCAGCGGCCCCGCGTGGCTAAGCGGCGCGCCGAGCACTTGGCCGGTCAGCGCGTTCCAGCGATGGGCCTGGCCATCGGCGCCGCCGGTGAGCAGCACCTGTTCTTTGGGGTGCGGCGCCGCGGCGCTGACGGCGGTGGGCGAACACCCGATGGGTTCCGGCAATACGAACGGCATCCAGGCCGCGAGATTCAGCCGGGCGACGCGTTCGCAGTCATCGTCGCGGGCGCGGAGGCCGGCGTCGAGCGCGGCAACGAACCAGAGGAGCCCGCGGCGCACGTCGCCCGATTCGCAGAGCATGGCGGCGCGGTCGAGCATCATGCTGGCGGAAAGGTGTTCGATTTGGCGTTCGTTCTCTTCCGCCTGGCGGCGCAACGCGGCTTCGGCGGCCGCCTGCCGCCTTGCCTGTCGCCACTGCCAGGCCACCGCCGCTCCCCCGGCGATACACACCAAAATCAACGCCAGCGAGAGCGCCGCCACCGCCGGCCGACGACGAGCCCATTTGAACGCACGCTCCCCATAGGTCACCGGCCGGGCGTGAATGGGCTCGTTGTTGAGAAAACGCCGCAGATCGTCGGCCAGGTCGGCCGCGCTGCGATAGCGCGCGGCCGGGACTTTCTCCAGACATTTCAGGCAAATCGTTTGCAAGTCGCGCGGGATGCGCGGTTGCAAGCGGCGCGGCGGCACAGGCTCCGCGTCGCGAACCAGAGCCAGCGTTTCCAGCGTGGTGATGCCTTGCAAGGGCACGCGGCCCGTGAGCATTTCGTAAAGCACGACTCCCATGCTGTAAATATCAGTCGCCGGCCCGATTTGTCGCGGGTTGCCGGCGGCCTGTTCCGGGGCCATATAAGTGGCGGTGCCCAAGACGTCGCCGTGCCGCGTGTGGCTGGAATCGTCGGCGAGCCACTTGGCGATGCCAAAGTCGGCAATCTTTGGCAGGCCGTACGAAGTTGCCTCCGCCGCGTGATTCGCGGCGCCGGTCTCCGACTCATGCGCGCCGGGCGCAAGCAAGATGTTAGCCGGTTTCAGATCGCGATGAACGATGCCGCACTGGTGAG
Source organism: Pirellulales bacterium (assembly GCA_036379555.1). Taxonomy (GTDB): domain Bacteria; phylum Planctomycetota; class Planctomycetia; order Pirellulales; family JAICIG01; genus DASSFG01. The sequence continues at coordinate 18,877 of DASVGM010000270.1, forward strand.
CGTGATGCACGCCCCGCGCCACTTGTTCGATGAGCCTGGCCGCCTGCTCGTGGCGCTGCGGCTTGCCGGTGAGCTTCTCTTGCAGCGAACCGCCTTCGACCAGCTCCAACGCCAGAAAGACGCGCCCCGCGTGCTCCACCACCTCGTGAATTTGCACGATATGCGGATGATGCAGCCGGCCCAGGGCGGCGGCTTCCACGCGCGCCCGGGCCGACTCTTTGGCCTGTGCCGTGCTCAAGCGCTTGAGGGCCACCAACCGGTTCAGGCCGATCTGCCGCGCCTGATAGACCACACCCATGCCGCCGCGGCCAAGCACCGACAGAATCTCAAAGCCAGGCAGCTCGGGCCAGCGAGCGCCCTCGTCAGACGCGTCATCGGCCCCCTTGCGCAGATGCGCACCTTTGCCGATGAACGCAAACGTGTCGGCATGGATCGCGACGCGGCTGCGCAAAGCGGACAGCAGCGGGTCGGCTTCGCTTTCCAGCCGACGAACCGTCGCGTCGCACGGCGCGCACGTCTCCAGATGCTCGGCCACGCGGTCGATTTCAGCGTCAGACAGCGTGCCGAGGTGGAAGGCGAGCAGGTCGGCTTCGGCCGGACAATCGGGGGGCATGGTTGCATCTCGGGCAATTCATCACATACTACCCTATATAAGGCGGCTGTGACATGACATGAATTCCTCGGATCAACCGACATCGCTCACTTTGTTGCAGCGAGTGCGCGACCGCGACGAAGACGCCTGGCGGCGGCTGGTGCATCTGTATGGCCCGCTGGTGCGGCGTTGGTGCGGCCACGGCGGTGTCGCCGGGCAGGACGCCGACGACGTGCAGCAGGAGGTCTTTCAAGCGGTGGCCGCCGGCCTCGACGGTTTTCGCCACGACCGCGAGGGGGACACGTTTCGCGGCTGGCTGCGCGGCATCACGCGCAACAAGCTGGTCGACCACTATCGCCGCCGCGGCAAAACGCCGGAGGCTCAGGGCGGCACCGACGCCTATCGCCAACTGCAAGAGCTGGCCGAGCAGCCCTGGCCCGAAGACACCGATGAGGATCTCAACGGCGTGTATCATCGCGCGCTCGAACTGGTCAAAGCGGAGTTTGAGGAGCGCACCTGGGAGGCTTTTTGGCGGGCGGCGGTCGACGGCCAGCCGCCCGACCTGATCGCCGCCGATTTAGGCATCACGCCCGCCGCGGTTCGCAAGGCCAAGTCGCGTGTGCTGCACCGCTTGCGCACTGGGGGATCTGCTGCCGACGTGAATAAATGCTGTCACACTCCGTGCGATTAGTAAAGTGACAGGCAATCTCGATATCCCCAGGAAGCACGGAGTCGTCGTCATGAGGTTCAATCCGTTCCGGCGCCGTTCTCAAAATAATGAAACCAGGCGTCACGTCCGTCCGCCCGCCTTCCGTCGCAGTCGTTTGCAGCAACTTGAACGCCGCCTCGTGCTGACCGCTCAAGACCTGGACCTGGTGACGCTGATCAAAAATGACATTCAGCAAGGTGTCAGCGGCACGGTGTCGCCGTCGGGCGACCTGACGGTCAGCAGCCAAGGCAACGTCCTTCTCACCCTCGACTCACCGACCCTCACCTTCAACGGCTCAAGCACGGTGGCAATCACCGCCGCTTCGGCAAGCCTGTTTACCAACCAGAGCGATTTCACCGCCACGGTGACCAGCTTCAGTGGCAGCTACGACAATACCAGCGGCGAAATGAGCCTGGCGGCCGCGAGCGCGGAGGTGAAAGTTGGCGACATTCTCGACCTTAACGCGAACGAGCCGAGCTTTACGCTCTCCAGCGCGGGCGCGTTGACGTTCACCGACCAGAGCACTACGGCCAGTTCGCCTCGCTTCGCGGGCACGACGACCTCCACCGTGACCGGGCTCGACATCACCGAAAGCGGCATCTCTTTTTCCGATGCCAATGTCAAGGTGTCCAGCATCACGCTCGACAGTGTTTTACAAGTCACCAACTTTGACCTGGACGTACCGGGCTTTTCGTATTCGACCAGCGACGGGTTTAAGATTGCAAGCGCCAGCATCAGCGCAGACTCGGCCAGCCTGTTTCCCAATCAGAAGGACTTTACCGCCACGGTAAAAAATTTCGGCGGCAGCTACGACTTTGGCAGCGGCAAGCTCACGCTGCAAGCCGGCGAGCTCGATATCGCCGTGAGCGACGTCTTAGAGATCGACGCCACCAAACTTTCGTTTCAACTCGATCCGTTCAGGGTAACCATTGTCTCGGCCACCGCCAGCTCGAAGCGCTTCGACGTTATCGGCGGCAGCGTCAAAGGGCTTTCGATCACCAGCGATGGTTTTTCGTTCGACGACGTCACGCTCGGGGCAAACGGCAATGTGAATCTCGGTAAGGTCTTTTCGTTCACCAACCTGCAGGTCTCACTGACGAATTTTGGCTACAGTATCTCGAACGGGGCCGCATTTGGCGTGTTCGACAGCACGACGAACACCTTCAATGACAGCATTCTCGGCGTCAAAGCCGACTCGGCGACGCTCAACATCGGCTCGGAGCTGAACGCCTCGGCCACCGGCATCAGCGGCGCGGTCGATCTTTCGTCCAACAACCTAGGCGCGTTCATGTTTCAGGCGGCCACCGTGACCATTGGCGTGGGAACGTATCTGGAGTTGGATGCCACCACAATCGACTTCAACCCCGGTGCTACGCAGGGTGACATCGCCGACTTCGGTTCGGCCACGGCCAAGCTCAACATCGCAGGATTGACTTTCAGCGGCACGGCGCAGGATTTTGGCATTAGCAACGGCGGCGATTTTGTCGCCCAGCCGGGTTTCGGCGTTTCGTTCACGGTTGGTGGGTCGTCGAGCGGCGCGGTCTCGAGCGACACGGTGGCGAGCGCGATTCAATGGCCAAGCTGGTTGCCCATCCAAATCCAACAGCTTGCCTTGGCTTGGCCCGATTTCAACGACGATCCGCAAGATTTCACCATCGACCTCTCGGCCAGCGTCCACGTCGCTGGTCTCGGCGGCAGCGGCGTGAACTTGGACGGATACGTGGACAACGCCGTGCTCGATACGGGCCTGTTGTCGCAGGGCAAGTTTCCGTTGATCGGCCTGAGCGGCGTGGGAATCGAGGCTAGCGGCAACCTGTTCGGGGCGCAGATACAGGGCGAGTTCTTCTTGTCAATGCTCCGCTACGACGCCGGCGGCAACGTCATTGCCGACGACGACAACACCACGCCCGTCGCCAAGTCGTATCTCTACGGCGGCATCGACGCCGGTATCGAGATCGCGGGCGAAGCGGGTTTTCAGATTCGGCTGGGGGTTTCGCAGTTAGGGCCGTTGGAAGGCTACGTGAGGGTGTCGGACCCGGTCATTCTCGACCCGATCTTCACCGGGCTGGCGCTGACCGACTTCAGCGCGGGTATCCAGTTCGACAGCCACATGCCCGACCTCACCGACGCCCGGCAAATGGCCACCGAGGCCGATTTTGTGTCATCATCGCAGCTTTCGCTCAACCAGTGGAAGGGCCTGCTTGAAAGCGCGATGACGACCCAAGTGGCGGCGCAGGGGAATAGCAACAGCGTTGCCGACGATTTCTTGGATGTGCTCAATTCGCCAATGACGATGGAAGGCGGGGTGACTATTTTTTCGGCCTTCTCCTCCGGCGATTCCTTCAAGATTCCTTGCACGTTCAAGTTCGACACGCTGGGGCACTTTTACGCCCAGGGCCGGCTGCAACTCGGCGGCACGTTCAACATGCCGGTCGATCTCTACTTCAACGCCTCCCAATTGGCCCAGGGCGAAGGTTCGATTTACGTGTTGGCTCAGGGACCGCAAAAGACGCCGATCTTCACACTTTACGGCGGGTTGAACCTCGATTTTGGCAACCTGCTCGACACGCTGAAAAAAGAGGTGAGCGGGGCGGGGCCGCTGGGGCCGCAGCTTGGCACGGCCATCCAGCTCAACGGCGCCGACCAGTATGCCACCGCCCCCGATATCAACCTCAACAACCGGTCGTTCACCACCGAATTTTGGGCACAGCGGCAAGACAGCGGCCGGGCGGAGACGGTGCTCGCGGAAAACAACGGCATTCAGATCGGCTTCGACGCCACCAACGACCTGAGCTTCAGTTATGGCGGATCGACGATCGTCTCTTACGTCAAGCCGGATAATCTCTGGCATGATTACGCCGTGAGCTACGACGACACCACCGGGGCCGTGGTACTCTACGTCGATGGCGCCGAAGTCGAACAGGGCACGATTTCGCCCTCGAGCGTGGCCGCGGCCGATAACACGCTTTACATGGGAAGCATGCCGGGCGGCGGCGGCTATTTTAACGGCGCGCTCGACGAAGTGCGCATCTGGAACACGGTGCGATCCAGCAGCGACATCGTCAGCAACATGGACACGCCAATCGTCGATCCCGACGCCCTCAAACAGCTCTTGGGCTACTGGCAGTTTGAAGACGGCGATGGCACGACCGCGAGTGATAGTTCGCTCAATGGCAACACCGCTCAGCTTGTGGGCAATCCACAATGGATCGAGGCCGATGCCAACCACGTATCGTTTACCGCTGGCAGTTTTACCCTCAAGATTGAAGGCGGTCTGGATCTGACCGCCCCGTCGCTGGGCGACGTGCATGTCACCGGATTGGCCAGCATCACCGTGGTGCCGCAAACGGACACCAACCCGCCGACAATCCCCAGCATCGTTATGAACATCACGGGAACCCTCGGCATCGACCCCTTGGGCGACCTATTGGACGTGAACGGCAGCGTGCATTTGGAGTTCGACACCGAGACCGATTCCAGTGGCGGCCAGTCGTTGGTGCCCAACCTCTGGGGCGCGTTTGAACTGCAACCGGAAGATTTGACCATCCTGAAGAAAGCCGGGCTGGAAGTGAGCGGCTCGTCTCTGCTGCGTTTCAACACGGATACGGCCGATCATAACATTAGCGTGCAGGATTACCCCGCCAAAGGTGAATCCACCTCGGTCGATCTGCCCGCCACCAGTTTACAATTCTACTACGACGGCTCCGCCGAGTTTCAGCGCGGCGGCGATTGGTTCGATATGACCGGCACGATCATTGCCGGCTTCGTGGTGACAGGCAGCGCCACCCAAACCTTTACCGACGCCAATGGCAATTCCTTCCAAGTCACGACGGACACCTTCAAACTTGACACGCTCATCGACGGCACGCTGGCCGTTGGCCCGGCGGCCAACCCGTTGGGCACGTTCACCGTGGACGGCTTCATGCAGATTGACGACACGGGCATCGCCGCTTTGATCGACGCCACCTGGGCCGGCAGCGGTAGCCTCACCACTAACGGCGTCGACCTGAACGCCAGTTTTTATCTTGAGCTGAACACGACGGGCAACGAAGTCACCTACACCGTTCCCAGTGGTTTTCCCGTTCCCAAGGAAGTCAAGAACGGCGCGGTCGATATTCCCGCCGCCCCGACCGACGTGAACGACAATGCCGGCGCTCCCGGCCCTTACTTGATCGCCTACGGCAACGGCGACGTGACACTCGAACATGGCTTTGATTTGCACGGCAATTTCGACTTGCAGATCGGCGCGGCGGGATTAACAGCCGATTTCAACTCGCAGGTGACGGTGCTCGGCCTCGGCATTTTGGACGCGAAGGGTTCGCTCGCGGCTGATAGCGCCGGCGTCACGGGCGATCTGTCGATAGTCACGCCCAACCTCAACGCCGGCACGGGATTCTCACTTTCGGGCAGCTTCGCGATGGAGGTGAATACAACGAACGCGCCCGTGACCGTCGGCCCGGAAAACGCTCCGCTTGCCGCGGGACAGGTGTTGATTGTCGCCGCCGGCGACTTGAACGCGGGCGGATTGGACCTGAAGGGCGCGTTCATCCTGAGCTTGAATTCCAACGCGCTCAATGTCGCCGCCGACGGCAAAGTCGCCATCGGCCCGCTGGGCACGCTCGATTTCAATTCCGCTCTGACCATTTCCAGCGACGGTGTGTACGGCGATCTGGCGCTCAACAACCCGGCGCTCGGCACTCCGCCGCTGGCAGGCAATGATTTCACGATCAGCGGCACGGCCGATCTCCAGATCAACACAACCGATAGCGCGCAAGACGGCTTGGCCGCCGATACGGTGAAGGTACACGTCCTCGGCGATGCTCAGTTGCAAACTACGCTGGCCGAGGCGACGAGCGACAGCTTCCAAATTCAAGGAGCCTTCGATCTCGCGGTGCAACCAAACGACCTTCAGGTGGCGGTCATGGGCGCCGTCGAGGTCGGACCACTGGGAACGCTTTCGGTCAGCGGTGATCTGAATGCCAATTCAGATGGCATCTGGGGCGACCTACTGGTGGGCCAGTCGGCTTTGCCACACACATACGGCTTCAACGTCAACGGCGAAATGCAGTTGGAAGTGAACACGACCAACGGCCCGCAAACCGTTTTGGCGCGGCCGATCAACGTGGCCAGCGGCGCGGTGGGCGCGCCCTTGAACGTGACGTTGGCTCCTTATTCGGTCGAGTTGGCGATCGGTGGAAGCGTGTCGTTCTTGAACAGTTTCACGCTCAACGGCGAGCTCGACGTGACTTTGGCCGCGGGCGACTTGAACGCCACGATCAACGCCAGTGTTTCGGTGTTCAACATCACGGCGACGGTGGCCGGCGACGTGACGGTGAATTCGGATGCGAGCGTCTGCGGCACGCTTACTGTGACAGCCGGCGGCAGCGATGACTTGTCGTTTGCGAGCGACACATTCACCATCGCGGCGCAGGCTGATTTCACGTTTGACACGCAAAACAAAACGGCGGAATTCAATCTGTACGGCGCGAACGGCGGCTTAGCCACCGTCAGTTTCTTCGGCATGACCGCCAGCGGCGATTTGACGGTCGACTACACCGGCGGGGTGACGACCATCAGCGTGCCCGACATCAGCATCTCGGTGCCCGACCCCATCCAGCGCGCCGGCGCCGGGGTGTGGAAGAATTTCTTTGGCAACACCGGTCCCTTCGATCCCAATGCCGCGATCACGGTGGACGCCAGCGGGTTCTTTCAGTCCGACGGACAATTCATGCTGACCGTGGGTGGCAACCTCGACATTGGCTCGGGATCGTTTGAGTCGGGAGTAGGCGCCCTGGGCGGCTACGTGATTCAAATTGGCAATTTCACTGGAAATTACGCCACGGGATTCAACGTCGACTACAGCGGCGGCTCGAACGGCAATCAGACCTACGTGCCGACGCTTACCTCAACCTACGGCACCTTCACCGGATTCTCGGCGCAGGTCTGGGCCGTAGGATGGGTGCAGTACGTAGGTTTCGGCTTGATGACCGGCGGCGTCGAGGCATCCCAAGGCTATTTTGATATGCATTTATGGGCCGCCGCCCATGCGGGCGATTTAGTCCCTTGGGCACAGAGCAAGAACTGGCTGCCGGGCATCAATTGGGATTACAAGATCGGCTCACTCAGCAGCCCGCCGCCGCCGGTGCCGGTCATCTACTCCTTTTCGCCGAGCGGCGGGTTTTCGCCCAATGGCCAGCCGTACGTCTACGCGCGTCAGAACGAGCTCGTCCAGCCGTTCGTCGCGGCGTACGCGCTGAGCGAAACGGATAACGGCAGTGGGTACACCATCGCGGAAGTGCCCGTTTCCTATTCGGAAGCGATCTATTTCGACGGCAACTTGATTAGCAACGGCCGGACGTTCATTCCGAAAGTGCCGGGCACTTATGAGGTGGTGGTTACCGCCACGGCGCAGAACGGTCTTTCAACCAGCCAAACCGGCGATTTGATCGTGCAAGACCGGCCGCCGACCAATGCCAGTTTCAGCATGCCTTCCACGGCGCTTATCGGGCAGGACGTGACCACCAGTAACGTCACTTACGACAACTGGGTTGGCAACAGCGAGAATATTTCCTGGACCGTGACGCAGCACGGCACGCTCGTCGCCACCGGCGTCGGCGCCAACTTTACCTTCCGGCCCGAAATCGCGGGCACGTACGTCGTGGCCGCGGTCGTCTCTGATGACTTCGGCGGCTCGACACAGGTTGGCCGGACTCTGACGGTCGTCAATCCCAGCGCGGAGCTGGCCTTCTACAACGACGGGTCGGTCAATGAAGGCTCGCCTATCACCGTTGGCTTCAGCGGCATCGCTACCACCCCAGGCACGACCTATAGTTTCGACTTCCAGGATGACGGCAGTTTCACCGATCCCGGCGACGTGGCCAATTCGTCCAGCCCGACGGCGTCATACACGTTCACACAGCCCGGCACCTACACCATTCACGCTCGCGCCACCGCCCCCGGCGGCGCCTCTACCGACTACTACACCACCGTGACCATCGCGGCACCCGCCGTCCTGATCCAGGTCGACGGTATTCAGGGTACGGAAGGCGCGACGGCGGGCGAGGTCACGGTCGCCACGTTCACCGATCC
>DASVGM010000271.1:0-6107 GCA_036379555.1 Pirellulales bacterium
TCCGCGGTTCGCCATCGAAACGCACGGCTCGGTGGGGTTTGATGAGAACCTGGCCATGATGGCCGAGATCACGTTCACCGGCAATACGTTCACCGGGCCGTTGGCGCGGGCCATTAAATCGCGGCCGATTCAGTTGCCGATCGGCGGCACGCTCAGAAAACCCAAGGTCGATCTGGCTCAAATCCGCGCCATGGGCGGGCAACGCCTGCGCGACACCGCGCGGGAGTTGATCGGCAACGAACTGGAACGCGGACTCGATCGGCTGCTCAGACCTAAGGACTGAAATGATTGTCGGCATTGTTCAAGAAAGCTATCCCGACGAACGGCGCGTGGCGCTCGTTCCCTCGTCGGCGGCCACACTGGTCAAGCTTGGTTGCGAGGTGCTGGTGGAGCCGGGGGCGGGCGTCGCCGCCGGCCACGTTGATGCCGAGTACACTGCGGCCGGCGCGCGGTTGGCGGCCGATCGGGCCGAAGTGTTCGCGGCCGCGGCCGTGGTGCTGCAGGTGCGCACGTTGGGGGCCAACCTGGAAGCCGGCGTCACCGACTTGGAGCTGATCCGCTCCGGCCAGGTGTTGATCGGATTCGCCGATCCGCTTTCGGCCGGTTCGGCGGTGCGGCAGATCGCCGCGCGCGGCGGCACGCTTTTCGCCATGGAACTGATTCCGCGCATCACGCGCGCCCAAAGCATGGACGCGCTTTCCTCGATGGCTTCCATCGCCGGCTACAAGGCGGTGTTGCTGGCCGCGAACACCCTCGGCAAAATATTTCCGCTGATGATGACCGCGGCCGGCACGATTTCGCCCTCGAAGGTGTTTGTCATGGGGGCGGGCGTGGCTGGTCTGCAAGCCATCGCCACCGCGCGGCGGCTGGGCGCAGTGGTGGAAGCCTACGACGTGCGGCCGGCCGTCAAAGAGCAGGTGCAAAGCCTCGGCGCCAGGTTTCTGGATTTGCCGATGCACACGGCCGAAGCGCAAGACGCGGGCGGCTATGCGCGCGAGCTGGGCGAAAGCGAGTACGCCAAGCAACGCGAGCTGATGCTCAAGGCGGTGGCGGCCAGCGACGCCGTCATCACGACCGCGGCCATACCGGGCCGCAAGTCGCCGGTGCTGGTGACCGCCGAGATGGTGCGGGCCATGGCGCCCGGTGCGGTGATTGTCGATCTGGCGGCGGAGCGCGGCGGCAACTGCGAACTGACGCGCCGCGACGAAACCGTCGTGGAGGGCGGCGTCACCATTCTCGGCCCGACCAATCTGGCCTCCGGCGTGCCGCGGCACGCCAGCCAATTGTATTCGCGCAACATCGCCACTTTCTTCGCGCATTTACTGAAAAATGGCGAGCTGAATTTCGACCTGGAAGACCAGATCGTGAGCGAGACGCTGGTGTCCCGCGACGGCCAAATCGTTCACCCGCGCGTGCGCGAGACGAGCGAAAGCGGGTAAAGCGGGACTATTCACCGTAGAAAACCAACGTGAGACTACCTCGGGCAGGCAGGCTCTTAGTTTTTCAACTTCCCTCGCAGCGCCTTCGAGTCGAGATCGACGAGATCGAGGCGATAAAGAATCTGATTGTAATTGTAGCGCGGCGTTTTCAGCGAGTTGCCCGAAAACTCGTTGGTGTACGTTCCTTCAAAATGAATCGTTCGCCCGCCGTCGCGGTCGAGAAAGGCGTGCTGGCAAACATTGTAAAACGTCTGCCGATCGTGCGTGACCACGCGTATCGCCGACTCAAACGGCCCCAGCGGAGAATCGGCCTCGGCATACCATACCTCGCCCAACAGTGAAGCCTTGCCGCCGATTTGGCCGGCCAACAACAACCAGCGCCGGCGATACTCGTTCCATCGCACCGATCCGCTGTGCAGCACAACTCGGTCGGTCGGGCAGCTTGCGTCCGCCGGACAAAACCGAGCGTGTCGCGGGTCGATCTTGCCGCTCGCCACCAGGTCGCGTTCCGTTTTTGAATCCAGCGGCGGCAAGCGCTTTTGCCAGCGCCAAATCGGCGCGCCGTTCGCCCCGGCCTCGACCGCGGCAGACTCTGCGTTGTTGCCTTCCTTCAAACAGGTAAATGCCTCGTACTCTGCGGGATCAAGCACGCTGTCCAGCGTGGCGCGCACGCGAACATTGGGCGTGGGGCTGCCGAACAACAGCCAGGCGATGCCGTTTTCTTCAAATTCAATCGGGTGGCCGCCAGGTCGCCGCCAAGTCTCGGCCAGCGGAAGCTGTTTTACGGAAGTAAATATCTCCTGCTCGTCATCGAACACCGCGATGCCTTGCTCATACTCCTGCCCCAGTCCTTTGCGGCGCGAGTAGTGCGCGACGAGTTTTCGCGTCCCCAGCGAGTCGGGAACGACGGCGAGCGCGCTCACCCACACCACGCCTTCGGGCCGCTGTGTCAGCGGCATCATAGCCCGTGCAAAGCCGGTTTTTTCATCCACAAAATAATCAAAGGCGATGCCGGCGGCGGGGTCCGCTTGGGGTTCGTTGGCATCGAACAACGACGTGGTTGCGCCAGCCATGCGGAACAAACCCAATGGGTATTCCATGCGCAGCGTATCGCCCCAGAACCAGTAAACTTTGCCGCGATAAATGGCGGCCTGCACCGAATCTTGCCCCGCCACGTTGCCCGGATGCGGCGACTCGGCGAGCGGCGGCGGATAGCCCAGCAACAGCGTATCGCGAAACAACCCCTCGCCCGTGAGGCGGCAGAGTCGTTCGGCGACGTTCCGCCGCGTGATTTTGATTTCGGCCACCGAGCCGACACGCGGCGTCACTCGAGCGCCGACAATGCCAAAGCCGTCCTTGCGCGCTTCATAACCGTGGCTGCGCACGGTGAAGAACACTTCGCGATCCATCAGGCCAGGCTCATTGAACGCCACGCGGCCCGCGTTATCGGTGACGAACATCAGCCCGTTGACCGTTTCGAGTTCGACCAGCGGCACGCCCCGGCTGGTCTGGGCGTCGCTGACACGAATCTCGGCATAGGTTGCCGATAAGGGCGCGGTCGCTTTCCGCGGCACGGCGATTTTGCCTTCTTCGCCACGGGCGGCGGACGAAAACAGCAACAAGAGTAGGGTCAGATGATGATGTTTCATAGCAAGGGATTATACGTCACGAGTCGCGCCATTTCCCTAGCCCGGATGGTTTATCGGCCTCGGTAGAGGCGGCGCACACGTCGTAGCAGAATTCGTGAGAATGCTGGCCATAACCTGCGAGCACGTCCCGACTTCTCACGAAGTTGACTACGGCCCGACGGGGAAAGCCCTGATCGTGGCGGAAAAGATCACCGTTCACCGAGTTTGGCATTCAAACGAACCGTTGTATAATAGCGACCGACAGACACGACAAAGACACTCGCCAGAAAAGGAAACCTACCTTCCCACATGCTGCGAATTACAGGCGGAAAAGTTTATGACCCCGCGAATGGTTTGGATGGCGTCGTCAAAGACATTTACGTCGCGGATGGTCGCATCGCCGCCGCGGCGGAAGGCGGACGCACGATCGACGCCACCGGCATGATCGTGTTTCCCGGCGGTGTCGATGTGCATACGCACGTCGCCGGCGGGGCCATCAACTTCGCCAGGGCCATGACGCCCGAAGATCATCGCCGCACGACGGCCTTCATCCGCACGCAAACCACTCGCGCTGGCTTGGGCGGCATGACGCCCACCACTTTCGCCACCGGCTATCTGTATGCCGGCATGGGCTGGACAACCGTCAATGAAGCCGCCGTCCCGATTCTCTCGGCCAAACACACCCACGAAGAGCTAAGCGACATTCCCATTGTCGATAAGAGCTGCCTGGTGCTGATGGCCAACAACGAGATCGTGCTCGACCTGCTTGAAGCCGGCGAACTGGAACGGGCCAAGCAGGTCGTGGCCTGGCAGATTTGGGCGTCCAAGGCTTACGGCGTGAAGGCCGTTAATCCCGGCGGCGTGGCCGCTTGGAAGTGGGGCAAAGACGCCAAGCAGATGGGCGAAACCGTCGAAGGCTATCACAAGCTGACGCCCGGCACGATTGTTTCGGGGCTGGCGAAAATCGTCGATGAACTGGGCCTGCCGCATCCGCTGCATTTGCATTGCAACAATCTCGGCGCGCCGGGCAACATCGACACGACGCTGGAAACGATGAAGCACCTGGAAGGGCGGCGGGCGCATCTGGCCCACATTCAATATCACGCCTACGGCGGCGACGACTGGACCACCATGCGGTCTGAAACCACCGCCTTGGCGGAGTATTTCAATACGCATCCGACCTTCACCGCCGACGCCGGCGCCGTGCTGTTCGGCGACACGGTTACGATCACGGCCGACGGCCCCTGGCAACACCTGCTTTACAAACTGACCGGCCGCAAATGGGGCAATCTCGACGTGGAGAACGAAACCGGTTGCGGCATCGTGCCCTACACCTATCGCCCCAGCAGTCTGGTGAACGCCGTGCAATGGGCGTCGGGCTTGGAACTGATGCTGTTGATTGACGACCCCTGGCGCATCTATCTGACTACCGATCACCCAAACGGCGCGTGTTTTTGGCGTTATCCTGAAATCATTCAGCTTTTAATGTCGGCCGCGTTCCGCCGCGAGTGCATCGGCCGTCTTTCTGAAAAGGCGAAGCAGCGCATTCGCCTGCCGGAGCTTGATCGCGAATATACGCTGGGCGAAATCGCCACGATCAGTTCGGCGGGCCCGGCGCGGGCCTTGGGGTTGACGCAAAAAGGACACCTGGGCATCGGCGCCGACGCCGACGTGGTGATTTACGAGGAAGAACCGGACATCGTGCGGATGTTCGGCCATCCGCGTTATGTGATCAAAGGGGGCGAGATCGTGATTGAAGACGGCGACATCCGCGCCACGCCGCTCGGCCGCTCGTTTCTGGTGAAGCCCACCTACGACGAGGCGATTACCGACTATTTGCAGCCTTTGTTTGAAGATTACTATACGATGGCGTTTGAGAACTATCCGGTCGAGATCAAGCGCGTGGAGCACGCCGACGTGCGGGAGTGCGTTTGAGGGTTCGGGGGCGGATGTCCTTTCCGGCCGCGTCAAGTATAGTAGTGGCCTGCGCAAAATGATCGCGTTTCACACAGGAGACCACCAACGATTTGACGTGAGATTTGTTCCGCTCCGCCACCGCCGGCTTCACGCCGGTGGAGCGATGATTGACAGCCAGCAACGATGCCTTATGACGCCCCCTTCCCTCTTCTTCGCGTTGCGTCCGACGCCAGAGGCGTCGGACGCAACGCGAAGAAGAGAGGGCGGAGGAGGTTGTCGCGATAACGCATTCTAGCTGTCAATCATCGCTCGACCGGGGTAAACCCGGATCGGGGCGGAACAAAAATGGCGTCAACGGTTCGCGGCACGTAACGCCCCGTTTGCGCAGCGCAGTATAGTAATGTTATTCCGTCGCATCACCTTTCGTTAAGCAAACCGAGATGACAAGCCGAAATTCGCACCCTCTTCGCTCGCTCGACCGCCGCTCGTTTATTTATCAAGCCGGTTCGCTGGCGGCGGCGGCGGTTTGGTCGGCGCGGCCGCAAGGCATCGTACTGGCCGCTTCCAAACTGGCGGGCTATCCGTTCACGCTGGGAGTCGCATCGGGCGATCCCGCGCCCGATGGTGTCGTGCTGTGGACGCGCCTTGCCCCTCGGCCGTTGGCTGGTGGCGGCATGCCCGACGAGGCCATTGAGGTGAGTTGGCAAATCGCCGACGACGAGGCCATGACCCGCGTCGTGCAAAAAGGCGTGACGGCGGCCGTGCCCGAATGGGGGCATTCAGTACATGTCGAAGTGCAAGGTCTCCAGCCCGACCGCTGGTATTGGTATCAGTTCCGCGCGGCCGGCGAAACCAGCCCCAAAGGTCGCACGCGCACCGCGCCGGCCGCAGATGCCCGGCCTGACCAACTGCGGCTGGCGGTCGCTTCGTGCCAGCATTATGAATCCGGCTATTACACCGCCTACGAGCACATGCTGCGCGAAGACCTCGACGTGGTGCTGCACCTGGGCGATTACATTTACGATGGCCCGACCGATAAGTCAAAGATTCGCCAGCACGTCGGCCCGCAACTGACCACACTGGCCGACTTCCGCAATCGCCACGCGCAATACAAGACCGATCC
>DASVGM010000272.1:0-9895 GCA_036379555.1 Pirellulales bacterium
ATGCGGTCGAGCGTGCTTTGCGGCGGATCGTCGGGCGCGTCGGCCACATCGCGGCCCGCCACCTCGGCCAGCGCCGCCAACGCGGCCGTGCGCACGCCGAGCGTGCGGTCGTCCAGCAAGCCGATGAGCGTTTCGGCGTAACGGCGATCGGCCCGCTCGCCCATCAACTGCGCGGCCTTTTGTCGAGTGTCGGCGTCGGTGTCGCGCGCCAGCAGTTCCAGGGTTTGCGCTCCCGATGGCGCGCCGAGCACGGCCAGGCTGTTGGCGACGGCCAACCGCAGCGGCCGATCCGTCGTGGTCAGCAATTGTTCGAGCGGCGCGGGGTCGTCAAGCATGCCGGGATGCCCCAGCGCCTTCACTACCGCCAGCACGACGGCATATTGGCTGTCGCTCAGCGCCGCCACCAACAGCCGCGCATGCTGCGGCGCGGGATGCGCCGCCAAATATTCAGCCGACACGCGCCGCACCTCCGCGTCGCGATGGCTTAAACCGGCGTAGGCCAGACGAACCGCCGGCTCGCGGGCGTCGCCGCCGATCGCCCGAGCCAGGCCGCTAAAGACCAGCGTGTCCGGCTCGGCCGCGCCCAACTCGCTCAAGCGCGCGAGCGCCAGATCGCTTAAAGGCGACTGCGCGGCGAGCGCGGCCAGCCGATTGGCCGCGCGACGGCGCTTGAGCACATCGTCGGACGAAAGGCTTTCCAAGGCGGCGAAGGCCGGGCCATAGGCCGGCAGCACCTCATTGTAAACGATGTCAGGCAGCACCAAATGCTCCTGCTCGACGAGCTGCTCCAGAATGCGCGGAAGCGGCGGGCCGCAGGCTTTTAGTTCTTGCAACGCCGTGGCGTCGTCGCCCGCCGGGGACGTGCCGAGACGGCGCACAAGGTCGGCCACGCGGCGCGTCGTTTGTTCGTCGATGGGCGGCAGGGCGTCGGCGGTTTTGCGCGCGTCGGCCGCGGCGTCGGCCAGGGCCGCCGCGCCGTATTGGCGCGCCCATTGCGCGCGTAGTTTGACGAGCGCCTCGGCGCGGCGTTCAGCCGGAGCGTCGGCTGAAAAATCGGCCGCCGCCGGCCAACGTCCGGCGAGCTGCGCGGCGGCCGTCTTGCGGCTCAGGTAACCGTCGCCCCCCAGCGCCTCAAGCAAAACCGGGCCTGACGTTTCCAGCGGCCAGACCGCCAAAGTTTCCAGCACCTCTTTTTCCACCTCCAGGCTGGCGTCGGTGAGCAGCCGGCGCGCGAGCAAAGTCCCGCCGCGATCGGGCCAGGCGCGCAGCGCGGTGGCCGCCGCCTTGCGCACATGCCACGAGGGACTTTCCGCGGCGGTCCAGACGCGGTCGCGGTCGCCCAGCTTGGCCAAGGCCAAGATCGCGGCCGCGCGAATCACCTCAGGCTCGCGCTCAAGCCGCGCCAGCGTCTGTCGCGCTTCCTCGCCGCCAATCTCGCCGAGCGCGGAGATGGCGGCCAAGCGAACTTCCAAACGGAAGTCGCCCAGCGCGCCGCGCGCCGCTTCCATTGTGAACGGATGGCGATGGGCCGCCATCGCCGCCAGTGCGGCGGCGCGCACGCGGGCATCGCCGTCCGTGCGCAGGTCGGCGATCACTTCGGGCAACTTGCCCGCCGCCGGCCGCGCGCAACCACGCGCGGCGGCCAACCGCACTTCAGGCGACGGGCTTTTCACCGCGGCCGCGAAACGCGGCTCGGCGCAGGCGTCGACGAGCGGCGCCAGTCCATAGAGCAGTTCCGCATGCAAGCCGGGCTGATACGCGGCCGACGAGAACTGCCCAAAGCGGTCGATCAACTCACACAACTCGGCGACCGGTGAAGGTTCCTTGAGCAGGGCCAGCGCTTCGGCGGCGGCGCAGCGTTGCGGCAGGCGCGCCTTGCGGTCGCGGATGGCCTCCAGCAGGCGAGCGCGGCCGCGGCCGTCGCCCGCACGAGCCAGCAAAATCGCCGCGTTGAGCGAGGCCTGGGGGCGATTGCCAGTGAGCGCGGCGAGCAGGTCGGGGCGTTCATCGGCCGGAACGTCGACCAGCGCCTCCAACTGCCGATCGCGCCAACGATAGCCGTCCGATGGCGGGTTTGGCGCGGAGACGGCGTTGAAGCCATCGCGATCAAGCGGCAAAGGGGCTGAGGTCGCGGTGCTTTGGGCCGCGTTTTTTTTCGCGGCAGTTGGCGTGGGCGAATCGCCGGCCCGCTCCAACGGACGCAGGTGCAGCTCGTTGCAACCGGCGACCGCCAACCAGACGAGCGCGATCAGACCACGATGTTGACGGACGGCGGCGATCGGCACGGCAAATCCTTTTGCCCGTTCCATGAAATGTCAGCGTTTTTCCTTCGCCTTGCCGCCAGTGGGTTTGTCGGCCACTGTTTCCTGATCGGCCATGGCGGTTTGCTGTTGATCCGCCGCGGGCGCGGCGAAAAGATCCTCCAGTTCTTGATTGGCGGTGCGGAGAACGTCGGCGAGTTTGTCCATGCCATCGGGTACGGTCGCCAGCGCTTTCACGCATTTGTCGATCTGGGAGACGATTTTTTTAATGGCCGCTTTGTCAGTGTCGCTGGCGGCGGAGTACAGACCCAGTGTGGCGTCCGGGGCGTCGTTTCTGGGCGCGGGCGCTTCTTTGCCACACAACGCCCCACGAATGCGCGCCAACTGCCACATCATCTCTTCACTGAGCAGCTTTTGAGCGGCCGGGCTGATCTCTTCTTTCTTCTCCTCCTTTTTATCGGCGCCGGCCTCGGCAGTGCCGCCGGCTGCCTCACGGTTGCCAGACTCGCGGTTACCCGACCCACGGTTGCCAGAGGCCCGTTCGCGATCGCGGCCGCCCGTGCCGCGCGACGGCCGGGCGGCTTCCTCGGCTTCCTCGGCAACTTCTTCCTCGGTCATGAAGGGACTGCTCTGCAAAATGGCCAGCGCCAGCGTGTCGAGCCCTTGAACGGCGCCAGCCAGCTTTTCGGCCGGCAAAGCCTTGCCGTCGAGCTTGCCAAGATCGCCGGCGTAAACGGCACGCGCCCAGAGAGGGGGCTTTTCGTCGGCCAACAAGGCGGCCAAGCCGCCGGCCAAGGCCGCCTGGTCGATTGGCAATTTGTGCTTGATCATGGTCAGCAGCACGTCGCTGGCGCGGAAACGCAGCCAGATCTGCCCGGCCAGTTGCTTGCCTTCGGGCAGCGGCGAGGTCATGATTTTCAGCGTGGCTTCGACGATCTGTCCTTGCAGCACGGCCGTCATGGCCGGCTGGATGTGCCGCATCAAGGCGACCATCGATACGTAGCGGATAGCGATGGGTTGTTTCTCGTCGGCCAGCAACTCGACCAAGATGCTCGTCGCCCCAGGAAGGGGCACCGCCAGTTGACCCGCTCCCGCGTCGTGCTCACGCTGGTCTAAATCGCCGAGCATGAGGACGCAGTTGACGCGCACCGCGTTCGGATAGCGGGCATCCTTAATCGCCTCCGTGCAGATTTGCAAAATCAAGGCGTTAAGTTGGTCGTGCAGGTCCGGCGCCGCGGACTTGCTGCGCTGCAGCAAGAATTTCTTTAGATCCTTCCGGATCTTTGGCAACTCGGAGACGTTCTCTTTCCAGGTCAAGGGCCGCACGACGCTCTGCGCCCAGTTGTCGAACAGTTCTTGCTCGGCGTTGTTTGCCGCTTTTCCCGCGTTTCGCAAAACGCGGAACATCTCACGGTTCTTGGCATCCTTGGTGCTCGGCTCTTTGACCTCCTGCGTCTTGCCGTTTTTGTCGGTCCAGGTCTTTTCGCCCTCAAAATCGCCGTCGGCCACCTGGGCCGTCAGCCGTGGCGGCGCCGCGAGCAAAAAGGCGACCACCGCCGAGAAGCAAACGGCCGCCAGCAAGCGACGGGCAAAACAGCGTCCAAATGAAACACGAGCGTGCATCAACCATCATCCTCTGCGCTTCTTGATCGGCCTTCAAAGCCATTGCTGGCGGCCTCAACGGCGCAATTCTGTTCCGAACGGACATTCAAGGCGAAACCTCACGATCCAGCCGCCATGAATACGATAAGCCTATCTTCGCTATGCTAATCCCGCTCAAGTCCTTTTGTCAACCCGGTTTGTGGTCGGGGGGGCTTTTTCAAGGCCGGCCGGGTGTCGCTCCGCGACAAGAGCCGTCTTCCGCTTCCAGACGGGCCGGCGGCCCGCCCCACGGCGAGTTTTCGGATAGCCTCTTAGCCCGGCGCGCGGTGACACTCCACGAGGGTGGCGAGCTTAGATCAGTTTTTCGATGAGTTCGTCGCCGAGATGCGCGAACCGGTGGTAACGCCCGGTCGAGCTTATGTCGAGCCAAATGCCCGATACACATGTGAATAAGTTGGCCAAGTCAAGCGGGCCACGGCGCTTGAGCCATTGAAAAAGCTGGTCAGGCTCGTGGCAGTGGAAAAAAGCAGGACCGTTTTCATCGTCCGCCGGGCAAAACACGCCACGCAAATGAGCATAAAGCTGGTCGAAGTCGGCGGCCGACTCGATCAGAATGCGCGGCGGCTGCACGTGCCACGAATCGTTCAGGCGACCGGCATCCAACTCGACCAACAGCGGCACGACTTCGCAATGATAGGGCGTTGGCCCGATGAAGGCCAGGCTGGCCGCGCGGCGCTGGTCTCGCCGCGCTCGTTCCACGATTTCAGAGCCGGCATCGCGTTCGACGATCGCGTAGAGGCGAACGCTGGGATCGCGCTGGCTCAAGGCGCCGCAACGACCGCTCGCGAAGCCGTCCGCAGTGTCGTCGTCGTCCATGAGGCCGGCGAGTTGTCCTGGAAACAAGGTCGCGGCGGGCAGCGCTTCGGTACCCGGCACGGCACTTGCAACCGGCACGCGCCGCTCGGCGTAAGTCGCATCCAGCGGACTGGGTGCGTGCGTTTCGTCGGCAACATCCGGAACGCTGCGCGGCGCCAGCGGATCGACGATGGAAACCGAAAAAAAAGTGCGGCCCGCGCGCAATTGGTCGCCATCGGCCAGCAACGCTTCCGTCACCGCTTCGCCGTTGAGAAACAACCGGTTGCGGCTGTGGAGATCGCGCACGAGCACCGTGTTTTGACCACACTCCAGCTCAAAATGCCGAGCCGACATCGTGGGGTCGTCGCTAACGATCAAATTGGCTTGAACGGTGCGGCCCACACGCAGGGTCTCCCCGCAGGCCACGACAATTCGTTGCCCGGCGCGTGTTCCACATAGAATGGTTAGAGTTAGCCGCACCACGGATATCCATCCATCAAAACGCCCTCCGATTGAGCAAAAACTGGCCGCTTCCTCTTGGCCAGGCAAAGCAAAAAGGCGCTACACTGCCACAACTATACTGCAATGCTCCCCCCATGTATAGGGCCTAAAGCTGAAATCTTGGCAAGATTCGCCTCCGAGCGGTGGCCGACCGATTGCTCTTGCCCGGTTTCCTCAGGGCGCGTATTTTTTGGCGAGGGGCTGAATTTCACGAGTTTTTTCCATGACCGCCCCTGCGTCTGTCTAAAGCATAGCTTGAATCGCCGTTACGGCAACCTATCTTGGGCGGCCCGCGCCCGCCCGTTTGAATGCGAGTAGAATAGGCGACATGGACCGCGTCCTTCATATTATTCCCACGCTCGACCGCTCGGGCGCCGAAAAGCAATTGACGCTTTTGGCGACGGGGCTGGCGAGAAAAAGTTTTGATCCGCACGTGTGCGCGCTCACGCGCGGCGGCCCTTATGCGGCCGATTTGCGTGGAGCCGGCATCCCGGTGATGGAAATCGGCAAATCGTTCAAGGCCGACCCGGCCGCTTTTTTCAGGCTTAAGCGTCATATCGCGGCACTGCGGCCAGACCTGGTGCATACGTGGCTCTTCGCGGCCAACAGCTATGGTCGGGCGGCCGCGCTGGCGGCCGGAGTCAAACACATCATCGCGGCGGAACGGTGCGTTGATCCGTGGAAAGTCTGGCACGAATTGGCGATCGATCGCTGGCTGGCCCGGCGTAGCAATCGCATTGTGGTGAATAGCGGCGGCGTTCGCGATTTCTACGTGCGGCAGGGGCTGCCACCGGAAAAATTCACGATCATCCCCAATGGCATTTCGCCGCGGCCGGTCGATGCCTGCCGCGCGGAGCTGCTGGCGGAGTTCGGCTTGCCGGAGCAGGCCAAAGTGATTGGCGCGGTGGGCCGACTGTGGCCGCAAAAACGCGTCAAAGACCTGATCTGGGCGGCTGATTTGTTGAAAGTGATTCGGGATGACGTGCATCTGCTCATTTTTGGCGACGGCCCGCAGCGAGCGCGCTTGGAGCGATTTCGCCGCCAGGTGAGAATTGAGGACAAGGTTCATTTTCTTGGCCATCGCGGCGACGTGGCCCGTTGGATGCCCCACTTCGATCTACTCTGGTTGGCCAGCGAATACGAAGGGCTGCCGAACGTGGTACTGGAGGCGATGGCCGCCGGGCTGCCGGTGGTGGCGACCGATATTTCCGGCAACCGCGATCTAATCGTTCCGGAAGAAACCGGCTATCTTGTACCAGTGGGCGACCGAGCGGCGCTGGCCCGGCACGCGAATCAACTGCTCGACGACCACGAGCTTTCGCGACGGCTCGGCGAGGCCGGCCGGCAACGCGTGCTGGCCGAATATACGGTGGAGCGGATGGTCGAGCGGCATGAGCGGTTGTATTGTGAGGTGCTTTCGGGGGAGGGTTCAGGGTTCAGGGTTCAGGGTTCAGGGGGGGAGTAAAATGCAAAATGCAAAAATGTAAATTGGCGCAAACGGAGGCCTCATTCGTTATCCCTCATCCCTCATCCCTCATCCTTCATCCTTCATCCTTCTTTAACGGAGCATCGCCTTGGCAGAAAACGTGATTATCATCGGCAGCGGGCCGGCCGGTTGGGCCGCCGCCATTTACACGGCGCGCGCGGCGCTCAAACCGCTTGTCTTTGAAGGAGCGATCAACGAGCAAAACCGTCTCGACGGTACCATGCCGCTGGGTCAACTCGCGCTCACCACGGAAGTCGAGAACTATCCCGGTTTTCCGCACGGCGACCTGGAATCGTACCTCAATCATGCGATTGATCAACAGCAACGCCAGTTCATGGCGCCGCACCAGAAAGAAGGCGTGAGCGGTCCCGAATTGATGGAGCTGATGCGTCAGCAGGCCAAAAACTTCGGCACGCGGATTGTCACCGATGATATTGTGGAGGTCGATTTCTCACAGCGTCCGTTCAAACTCAAACCCTCCGCCGGCGAGGCGGTTGAAGCCCAGGCGGTGATCATCGCCACCGGCGCTCGGGCGAATTACCTGGGGCTGCCGTCCGAAGAGAAATACAAAAACTTCGGCGTCAGCGCGTGCGCCGTGTGCGACGGCGCGTTGCCGCGCTTCCGCAATAAGCCGCTGGTGGTGGTGGGCGGCGGAGACTCGGCCTGCGAAGAAGCGAATTATCTTTCCAAATTCGCCAGCCAGGTGCATATCGTGCATCGCCGCGATGAGTTGCGCGCCTCGAAGATCATGGCCGATCGCGTGCTGAACGACCCCAAGATCAAGATGGAGTGGAGCAGTGCCGTCGACGAAGTTCTCGGCAACGAGCGTGAAGGCGTGACCGCCGTGCGGTTGAAAAACGTGACCGATCAATCGACGCGCGAAGTGACGGCCGCGGGCATGTTCGCGGCCATCGGGCACACGCCGAACACCCGTTTTCTCGAGGGCAAGCTGGAATTGACGCCCAAGAAATACGTGAAGTGGACGACGCCCTTCCGCACCAACACGAGCGTGGAGGGCGTGTTCGCCGCCGGCGACGTGGCCGACGATTATTATCGACAGGCAATCACGGCCGCCGGCACCGGCTGCATGGCCGCGCTCGACGCCGAACGCTGGCTGGTCCAGCAAGGGCATTAACCCAATTTATACTGCCCGCGGGCTGGAACGAGACAATTGGTGCCACTGGAGGATGGGCCTCCTGGCCCGTCACCAGCCAGGGTGACGGCCTGGGAAGGCCATCCTACATGAGCGCGTAAAACGCCTCATTCCTGCCCGCGTGCAGTATAGGCGTCCAGGGGATGTTTACGGCGCTGACTTTTCCGCTTGCGAGCTTTGCACGTAGAGCGGCAAAAAGCGATAGTACACTTCCAGGCACAAAGCGCCCAGCGCCGTCGAATACACTCGTCCCCCGTGACCGCCCCAGAGCGGGTCGGGATCCCAGCTTCCGGCGAAGTCGCCCTCGCCGCGCTGCGAGCGAATCAGCGTCGCTTCCAAGGCGTTGTTCCAGCGCCGCCAATGGTCTCCCTGCAACTGAAACATGGCCAGCGTCGCGTAATACCAATAATAAAAGTTGCTTGCTCCTTTGCCCGGCAGCGAAGCGGCGATGTAGTTGCCGGCCTCGTCGCAGGCCGGATGACTTCGGGCGATGCCGAGAAACTGCCGGCAGACCAGCGCCTCGGCGGTCATGCTGGGGCTGACGCGCTCGCCGGAGACGTTCATCGGCCGATAGCTGGCCAGCCCGCCGTGACGGCCGGAGGAAACCGTTTGCAGAAAGCGGAGCATTCCTTGGCGCGCCTGTGGCGGCATTTCAATGCCGGCCAACTCGGCGCTCTTGAGCGCCATGAGTTGCCAGCCGAGTTGGCTGGTATCGCAAACATTTTCGCCGGGCTTGTAGCGCCAGCCGCCGGCGGTCGGATGCTGTGCCGCCAGCGTGTAGTCGATGGCTTTTCGCACCGCCGCCAACAGTCGTTCGTCTTGCGTCATCGCGTAGGCTTCGCTGACGGCCAGCGCGGCCATGCCGTGGCAATACATGGCGGCGAAGGCGTCGGCGTCGCCGCTGAGACTGCCGTTGGTGCGTTGCGTGGAAAGCAGAAAATCGAGGCCGCGCGCCACGGTCTCGCGATAATCGCCTTCGAGGTGCGTATGGCCGTTGCCCAGAAAGGCGAGCAGGGCCAGGCCGGTCACGCCGTTGTCGGCATCCACGCCCACACGGCCGAGGTGTTGCGTGCCGACGCGCCGCTCTTGCCCGGCCCCGTGCCGGCTGGCGTCCCAGCGGCCGTCTTCATGCTGATGGGCGGCAAGCCACTGCAACGCGGCTTTGACGGCCGCCTCGGTGTCGGGCGAACCGCCGTGCGAGGCGATGATTTCGGCCTTGCGCGGGGCGCGGCGATTTTCATAAACCCGCGGCGCCTCGCCGGGTTCGTCGCCGCCTCCGCTGCGCGGCGCGAGCAACGTGTTGGCGTGCGGCGCCGCGCGCGGCGAAGTGCCCAAGCCCATGCTCGCCACGCGGCCCGCCTCACGATCGACGATCGAACGGATGCCCGCTCCGCGGGGCAGCTCGTTGTTTGTCGGCCGCTCGCCGTCGCCGCCAAGTGAGTCGGCGTCGAGCGGCGTCTCGGTGCGCGCGGGCTGGTCTGACGCCATCGACGGCACGAGCGGGCCGGTCACCGTCGCGGGCAGATCGACCATGCGCGGCAGCGCCGGCATTTCGGTCAGCTTGCCTGGCAGGCCCGGCGAAGTCGCGGCCAAGGCGGGCGGGCCTTCATTCTTAGGCGTGGCGGCCCTGGTTGGCCCCGCTCGTTTGACCAGCGCCAGATCGTCGGCCTCGCGCCGCGTGGCGGCCGGGGCCTCGATCGTCTCTTCCTGGGCGGCTTCCGCCGGCGCGGGCGCGGTATCTTGGGCCAGCGAACGCGACTCTGCTGGCATGGCCGGTGTTGAAGGTAAATCGGGCGCGGGCAACGCCGGCTGTTCGTCCGTTTCGTCCAGCGGCTTGACCTGCGGCGCCACCTCCTCGCGATCAAGGGTCATTTGCTGCGGATCGGGGGCGTCGTTGCTGAAAACCTCCCAAGGCTTGGTCGGCGCTTGAGTCTCTTGCTCACTTTGGTCGTCGGCCGCTTGCTCCTCTTCGACCAATGTGGTGTGGACCAGCCCGTCCGGCGGCGCGGCGCCGACAATTTCGATGGTGGTGGCGTA
>DASVGM010000273.1:0-8480 GCA_036379555.1 Pirellulales bacterium
TGTGGGCCGCCCAACCGGCCGAGCGCGGCGATCGCCGCCAGGCGAACTTCGATCCGGTAATCGCGCAGCGCCGTTTGCGCCGCGTCGAAAGCCTGGGGATGCCGCCGCGCGACCATTGCCTCGACTGTAGCCGCGCGGACCCGCGTATCGGGATCGCTGCGCAAATCGGCGGCACGCGCCGGCAGCTCGGCCTTGCCGGGAATCAGCCAGCCGCGCACGGCCGCCAGTCGCACGATTTCGGCCGGGCTCTTCAACGCCGCGACGAACCGCTCATCGTCGCCCGCATCGACGTGACGCGCCAACCCATAGAGCAGTTGCGCGTGCAGCTCGGGCAGATAGGCGGCAGCGCCGTCGAACCGGCCGAAGCGATCGAGCAGCTCGCGCAGCGCTTTGGTTGGAGGCGGATTGCCGCATTCCGCCAGCGCCTCGGCGGCGGCGCACCGCAATGGCAAACTAAGCGTGGTGTCGCGCACCGATTTGGCCAGCCGATCGCGGCCGCGCGCATCGCCCAGGCGGGCCAGGCTAATGGCCGCGTTCGTCGCCACCACACCGTTTTCACTCTCCAGCAGCGCGGCAAAATCGGGGTGTTCCGCGACCGGCGACGCAATGAGCGATTCCAGATCGCCGGTGTGGCGCCAATAATAGCCCGCCCCCGGTTCCATCGAGGGCTGCGGCGAATACGCGCGCCACAGGTCGAGCGTGAGCGGTGCGGGCAGTTTAGGTTTCGCCGGGTGATCGGAATCACCACCGGGCTGGTTGGGCTTCGTTGTTTTCGAATCGTCGCGCGAGCTTGCTTCCGATTCGCGGTCGCCCAGACTCCGCAGCCGCAGGCCCTTGCAACCGGTTGAGGCGGCGAGACATGCGCAGAGTGTGACGACGAGCAGCGAGCTGGACAGGCGGCGCGGCAAGCACGTCATCACAGGCAAATCCTTTTGCCGCGGAGTTCGATTCTTACAGCCTAGGGACTGCCCACGGTGCTCTCGCGCGCCGGGGCGTTGCCCGAAGGTTTGCCCCTGCGGACCGCCGGCTCAGCGACGGCCTTTTCGGGTTCCGGCGCGGATTCGCTCTCTTTGGCGGCAGCCGCCTGCTCGTCGAGCGCCTCGGCCAAGGCCCGACCGCTGTCTTCAATCGAAAGCGCGACTTTGGCCACGTCTTCCTTGAGCACGTCCTTCTTCTCGTTCAGCTTGGCTAACTCGGTGAGCATCGCGTCGACATGGGTGACCAAGACGGTGATCGTTTTTTGCGTCTCAGCATCGGCCGCGGCGAATAATCCGTGAGTCGATGAGTTCGGCGGCTCGCCTCGCTTGGCCGGTTCGCGACCCATCAGCCCTAGCCGCACCCGGCCCAAATCGTAGAGCATGGCGTGTACGGCCACATCGCGCATCGGCTTGGTCAACGGAAGCGCCGGCTCGTCGTCTTCCGTTTCGTCATCTTTCGCTTCTTCCTTTTTGTCGTCGGCGCGCTTGCGCCGGCCTTTCGCGGCCTCGGCCCGCTCAGCGGCTTCTCGTTCCAAAGCCGCCTGGTGCGCGATCTTGGTGAACGGGTTGGCCGCCGACATGGCGATCACCAGGTTTGCCAGGGCTTGCACGTCATGCACCACTTTTTTCGGTGCGAAATACCCTACTTCGATGCCCGACAATTCGCCAGCCGCCTCGCAGCGAATCCGATTGGGAATCTGCGCGTCGGCAATCATTTGCGACAGTGCGGCGGCGACCGACTGTTGGTCGGTCTTCAGGCCCTTTTTGGCCAGTTGATGCATCGTTTCGATCGCCCGCAGGCGCAACCAGAGCGTGACGATGGAGTCGTTCTCGGGATCGAGCGGTTTGCCGATGATGGTCATCAGCGACTCCGCCACCACGTTTTGAGCTTCGGCAGGCAGACCTTCCAGAACGTGCCGCCGCAAGCCCAGCATGGCGGCCAGCCGCAACACCTCGGGCTGCTTGGCATCGGCCACGACGTCTAAGAGAACCTTGTTCGCTTCGGGCAGTGGAACCACCACTTTCGGAACGCCGGAACCTTCCTTGGCGTCGAGCTCGCCGATCATCAACAGGCAGTTAAAGCGAACGGCCATCGGGTAACGGTCGTCGGTGGCCGCATCGTGGCAGGTGCTCAGTGCCAACTGGTTCAGCTCGTCATGTAAATCCCCGAGTGGCGCTTTTCCAAGATCGATCAATTGTTTCTTCAATACCGCGCGCAGATCGGCCAGCTTGGCGACGTTTTCGCTCCACGTGAGCGAACGTACGTCGTATTGAAAAAGCTGCTCGACCGCGGCTTGCTCTTCGTTGCTGTTGGCTTTGCCCGCTTTCAGAGCGCCCCTGGCAACGGAACGCACTTTTTTCGTCGGCTCTTCGATGTCGTGCTCTTGGCCGTCTTTGCCCTGGTACTGGCGTTCGCCCTCAAACTGTCCCTGAGCGGGATTGCCCACAGCGGCAATCGCGGGCCGCTCAAACCCCGCCAGCGCCACCAATGCCAGCAGGGCCAAGACGCCCGGCACCATGGTTTCTGGTCGCCCAGACCGGGCCTGCCTCCGAAAAAAAATGCGTGCTTGCATGAGGTTCCTGTTCCTTCAAACAAACTCATCCGCGTCGAGCGGCGGCCGCCGTTCGATCTCGCGTTGCAGTCTTGAACGTGAATGTTCCGAACGGGCGGCAAACCTAAGCCGCGTTGCCAAAACAGCTTGAGACGACGAGAGTTACCCCTTACACTACCACCGCCCAAGCACCATTGTCAAGGCTGCCCCGATGAACGTGCCACTGCCCACCGAGGCTCATTTTGTGCGTTGGGCGGCACTGGCGGAAGGGGCGATTGGCATGGTGGCAGTCTTGTTGGCCTGGGGGTTGAAAGTGCCGGTGGGTGAGGGTTGGCGGCTGGATGTGGCTACCGTGGCGACGGGCGCGGCGGCCACCGCTCCCTTGCTGGCGGCCATGTGGCTGACGCTGCGTTGGCCGCTGGGGCCCTTTCGCCGGCTCAGGGCGTTGGTCGACGAGTTAATCGTGCCGCTGTTTCAAGCGGGCGGCCTGGTCGATTTCGCGGTGATCTCGTTGCTGGCCGGGGCGGGCGAAGAGTTACTGTTTCGCGGTGTGGTTCAGCGCGGCCTGGCGCCGGCCTTAGGCCCGTGGCCGGCGTGCCTGCTGGCCGCGGTCTTGTTTGGCCTCTGTCATGCGCTGAACACGGGCTATTTGATTTTGGCGACGGCAATCGGCCTCTATCTTGGATGGCTCGAGCGCGCCACCGGCAATCTGGCGGTGCCGATCTTGACCCACGCCCTTTACGATTTCGCCGCGCTGGTGTACCTGGTTCGCGTGCGCCGCGTTCCAAGTCATTAGGAAAAGTTCGATACTTGCGACATCGCTGCAATCACAAAGCTGTCTCTTTTCGGATAGACAAGCATCAGATTGCTTCTCATCAAAATGGCATTTCACGGTGACGGACTTCATAGACCTCACCGTTCGCAAGATGGACCTCGAAAGGAGTAAACGGTTGGCGGTGCAGCATGGCCTGAATTGGTTCAGCGTTCATACAAACCATGGTAAAGGCGGCGAAAGCGAATGACAAACGCGGATTTCGTACGGCTAAAGAAACACCCGCTGACATGAAATGTCAGCGGGTGTCTTCAAGTGGAGCGGAAGGGAGTCGAACCCTCGACCTTCGCATTGTGAACGCGACAGACCACCGAAGCAAGTATTGAAAACAAACGACTTGCGGCGAGCCGTTCGCGCCGTTGCACCACTGGTTGCACCAGCAACACGGAAAACGAGCACGAAACGACCGACGAAGGGGCCGGCGACCAGGCCGCCGACGATGCCCGAATGCAGGCCGAGCCGGCTGCCGATCAAGGCGCCGATTCGCTCGCCGTGCTGCTGGCCGCCGCCCTTGCAAATCTCTCGGCTGCCGATCGTGCCAAACTGGCCGCAATGCTCTTGCAAGATAATGGCGGCACAGCGCAGGCGACGGTCGCCAACAGCGACCGCGCCGCGCAATGACAAGGCGATCGGCGTTTCGACAGATGGCAGGAACACGACAGGGGCCGACGGCCACCGCAGTTGCGTTCCGAGTAGCGACGGCCCCGGCAATGGCTCCCATCGCTGGCGTCGCTTGGTGTATATCAGTCCCACGAACTTTAAGCCGTTCTGAAAAACGGGTAAGCCGGAATGCGATGCAGGCCCATTGGCGTGAATAGCTCTGGCATCGAACCGCCGGGCGTGGCGATGTCGATTCGACGCGCGCGACGAAGCACGACTAAGCGCAGGCGACGCAAAGGGTTGCGCACACTTTTCCACCCGAAACGGGGGGCGCTTCTCGACAAAAACGCCCGGCATCAAGGTTCTCTTGTGCCGGGCGACGCGCATTTACTCCAAGCGGGCGCTTACCAGCGATTCGCGTAGCCGCCGTACAATGGGCTTCGCCAATACGACGTGCCGTGGAATCCCGACGGGTAGCCAAGGTTTGCCCGATACCCTGTCGAATACAACGGCGTAGATTCTCCGTAGGAACGGTAGGCGTTGAAGCCGCCATAACCGAACGAATAGCCGCTGCTCGACCCGCTGTAGCCCCAAGGGCTGTACGAGTAGCTGCCGGATCCCCAGCCGGGCGTGTAGCCATACGAGTAGGACGGATAGCCCCAGCCCCATTGGGCTTTAGCCGGCGTCGAGAAGCACAGGAAAGCGCCAAAAACAATCAGCGGTAGAAGCAACGAACGCATGGGTGAACCTCCAACAATTCACAATGATGCCCCGGCCAACGAAGGCTGAGGGCAACGGCCGTGCCAATTATGTTTGATGCGGAATATGGCGCACAAGTCAGCGGGTAAACCGCACAAAAAACAAATTGAAAACGGTGATCTGCGACGGGCTGGCAGTGTCGAAACGATGGCGCGCTTCGCATTTGGGAGACACAGTGCGATGCGGCGCAACGAAGCCTCGAAGTCGCTTACAACCTCTCGGAGATAGCGATGGCGGGCAGCAGCCGCACTCATCGAGCTATGCCCGCACGTTTCTCATTGAATTATCGGGTGTCGAGGCCGCTCTTCGGCCTGCCGCGCGGGTCGGCCACAGTAACGAAGCCGCCCGTCTTGTTGGATCCCATTTGCGCCGCATCGGTTCCATTGGGATTCATGGCGCGAACAATACCGCGGCCGTCATTACGCCGCTCAATCGACACACCGTCGAGGGCACCGCGTTCCGCAAGCACCTCACTATGAATTCCGACCGTCGTGCCAGTTATGAATGTCGAGACGTGCGTATTTGAATCCAGCACTTTTAATGTGGCCGCCCCGTCTCGAACGGCTACGCTAAACGGCGGAACGTCACGTCCGTTCCCGCCGATTGACACGAAGTTGGGCCAAATCCCCGAAAAAGTCGTTGCACCGGCGTCGGTGACCTCGATATTGCCCTTCCCTTCATCGACCAACATTGCAACGATGCTCCTCCCGGTCCTTTTAATTCTCACCGCATTCTCTGACACCTCGGCGGTCATCCCATCGCTGGTGTTTTCGATTTCAAGGGTTCCGCCTTGGGCACTTGCCAGCGAAATATCGCTCCCAGAGATAAACGTCGAATCGCCCTTGCCGGCGTTTGATAGATTCAGGCTCGCCTTGCCATTGAATGCCAATACGCCGAACGCGTCACTGCCATCTTTGTGGCTCAGCAAAGTGCCGGCGTATCGCTAGCCGCAGCGAGCAGCACGCCCTGTTTGCCCTGGGCATCGAAAAGCCGGAAATCACCGCAGCCGTCCTCATTCGGACCTACGACCGCGACGATAGCGCCGTCGTTATTCAAAACCTCCAAACGACGGCTACGAGTCAAATCCGTAATCGTATTGCCTGGCTTTGCGGCCGCGACGCAGGCGGCGGTGAGCACGGCAAGCACCGCTCCGCACCGCCAACGGCGATTTGACCTCTCCAACGATTCCACCCGCTGTTCAAGAGTTTGCATGATCGTGTCTCCCGTCAATTCGCCCCGTTGGGATTGCCCGCCGCCTTGGTTGTAATCCGCCAGCGGCCGGTTTGCCAGAAAAAATCGGCGCCGTTGCGTTCGCGGGCGGCGTGCTTAAATTGAGCGTATCGGGTAGCCGCGGCCATCGACGGGTGGCGCGGACGTAGATCGGCCCGACGGCGGCTGCGGTTCGCCTATCTCCCCGCGCCGCTGTCGGGCCGATGCCCGACGAGGGAGATAGGCTCCATGACAAGGCGTACGCGCGTCGTCGCTGGCCCAAACGCTCTCAAAAAAATCAAAAATCGCGCTACGGCGCGCCGCCAAGTGTGGACCAGTGACCAATGGCCAAATGTCCGTTGGACCGGCTTTAGCAAGGCGGCGGCTGACTGGAAGCCGGTAGACGAGGCGAAACCGAACTGGCTTTCGCAGGGGTGGCGGCTCGACGATTGGCCCGCCGTGGATACCGATCTCGCCTGGCGCGAATGGTTCGATTACGCGGTTGCGCAGCTCGAAAGTGGCAGTGAATTCGGCGCGGCGCTCGAAAAGACAGATCGCGGCTACGTGCATGGAAAAATCGAGCTTGAGCACGCGCTATTGGCCGTATGCCATTTGAATGCCTTTGGTCGGACGCGGCTATCGACAGCAAAGGCCAAACCGAAGCTTGAGAAACTACCGCCGGTGCAGGCGCTGCGCGCTATTCGGCAACGGCTGTTTCGCAGGAAACCGCGCGGCGAAAAACGACCAACCACCGGGGCCAGTGAGCAAGGCGAAGGGGCCGGCAAATCACGCGCTGAGATTTTGAAGTCGCTACCGGATTGCGTCCGGCAAGCGTACATGGCATATCAGTTTGCGGAAACGATGAACGGCAAGCGGTTGGAAGATCGTGAGGCGTATGACCACATTAAGGAAAACGGCTTGCCCGACAATGCGGGCGACCTGGGCGAACTGAGTGACTACATGTTGCCGGTTTTTGACACATGGGCACGCTACGTTAGAGACGCGCGGCTGGCGTTGGGCGAGCAAAAGTACAATCGCAAGGGGCGGCCGCCGATAGGCCGTAGCATCGTCAAGGCGGACGAAGTAGAACGGCGAGACGACAACGAGTGATGCCATGTACTTTTTCTACGTTGACGAATCCGGTTCGCTCGACCCGGCTGCGACCGGCCAGCGCGCTGACGGCTCGACGTTCGCCAAAGATCATTTGTACGTGCTCGCCGCGGTTTCGCTGTTTGAGCGCCGCTGGCACGGCTTTGAACAAACGCTGAACCGGAAAAAACGGGAGCTTTGCGACATTCATCGGCGCACCAACCCGGCAACGCCACGGTTAGAGCTTGCCGATTGCGAACTCAAATCGACGTGGATTCGCATTCCCAAGGAACGCGCTCAACGTCCGTTTCTGGCGAATCTCACCGATAACGAGTTAACGCAACTGGTCGAACTCTTTTACCGACAGCTTGACCACCACAACATGAACATCTTCGCCGTGGTTGTGGACAAACGGCATTTGCACGGCTACATGGATGCGGGCAGGATGCACCGCAAGGCTTGGGAGCTACTGCTAGAGCTTCTGCAAAAGTTTCTGGCAACGGAACACCCCAAGCACCAGGGCGTGATTCTCACCGATGACATTAGCCGCCAGCGCAACCGAAGCCTGGCAATGAAGCACGCCTACTTTCAATCCGAAGGCACTACCAAGGGGACGCGATTGACGCACATCGCCGAAATGCCGCTCTTCGTGCGAAGCGAGCTATCAAACGGCGTACAGCTTGCGGACTTGGCGGCCTACAACGTCTACCGATGCTTTCGCGATGAAAACCCGGCCTACCCGTTCTTTGCTCGAATCGCGCCGTACCTCTGGGCATCGCGTTCGACGCCAGCGACTTCGCTGGACGGGCTATGGGTATTTCCGCTCGAAAGCCCGTTGATGCAATTCAAGACGAGGCTGGCAAAAGAAAGGGCCAACCGCGGAACGGCAGGCCCTTAGTTTGTTTGGGGTCCGGCTGGGCGTGCCATATCGAGCCGACAAGCGGCACCGGACACTTCAATAATAGCTAACTCGGCCCCCGATTCAATCCGGTTTACCCCAAACCGGATAAGACCGGATTTTTGGGCGTTATCCGGTTTGCGGTCAATTCTTGGCTTAAGCCCTTACACGCTGGTCACTTCTGTCCAAAGGGCTTGCCCGGCGACAGGGGCGGGTTTTCTATCCGGTTTGTGGTGGGTAGACGCACTGTGACGTGTCCGGCGACAGGCAGGCAGTGCGCCGAACCCTAAAAGGAACATACGATGACTGCTACGCTTTCCGCCGGCTCGCCGCCGGCAACACCGCCCGCCTTGCTCAACACCGACCAGGTGGCCGAACTGTGCGGTTGCTCGCCCCGACATATCCGCCGCATGGCCGACGCGGGGCGAATGCCAACGCCGATCAAACTCGGCAACCTACTCCGTTTCCAACGCGCCGCCGTGGAGGAATGGATTAGCGTCGGCTGCCCGAACTGCCGCATTGCCGGCAAGGGGACTGGCCAATGAGCGACAATTTCGACCGCG
>DASVGM010000274.1:0-5580 GCA_036379555.1 Pirellulales bacterium
CATTTTATATCCCTCCAGGACGTGCTGCAGCGTGGCGATTTTCACGCCAAAATCCTCGCAGGTCCGCAACAGCGCCAGCACTTCGTCCTGGCGATAGCAATGGCAATGAATTAGCCGCTTGCCTTCCAGCACTTCGGCCAGGGCTTGCAGTTCCAAGTCGATGCGCGGCGGCAGTCCCGCCGGCTGGGCTTGCCACTGCTGTTGCCGGCGGCGGTAATCGCGCGCGGCGCGAAAGGCGTCGCGCACCAATTGTTCCACGCCCATGCGGGTTTGCGGATAGCGCGTTTCAAAGTCGTCGCCCCAGTTGCTCTGCTTGACGTTTTCTCCCAGGGCGAACTTGATGCTGGGCGGCGCTCCGGCGAACTTCATTTCGGCGGCCGTCGCGCCCCAGCGAAATTTAATCACCTGGTTCTGCCCGCCGATGGTGTTGGCCGAGCCATGCAAAATGTTCGACGTGGTGACGCCGCCGGCCAACTGCCGATAGATGTTCACGTCGTTCTGGTCGATGAAATCGCCCACGCGCACCTCGGCTGTAATCGTTTGCGATTCTTCGTTGATGCCGCCGTCGGTGGCCACGTGCGAATGACAATCGACAATGCCCGGCGTGATGTGTTTGCCGCGCAGATCCAGCACCACGGCATCGTCGGGCAGCGCGGCCACCTCGCCGATCGCGGCGATTTTTCCGTCGGCGATAATCACCGTGGCATCGTTGACAACGCCCGCCGGGCCGCAGGTCCAGACGGTCGCGTGCTGAAAGGCGACGAGCTTCACTCGTTCGGGCGGCGCGTCGATTCCGTAAGCGCCCAACGGATAATTGACGGCGAACATGGCGCTCTTAGGCTGCTCTCGCGGCGTCTTCTCGTCAGGCGCCGTCGCGGGAGGCGTTGCCGCCGCGACCTTTTCTGGCCGCCGCGCGGTGAGCTTCGATCGCGAACCATCTGCCCAGACGATGGCGCCGAGCCAGGTCGGTTCGGTCGCCGTATCGCCCTCCGCCCAAACGCCGGCGCCACAAACCGTGGCACTGATTTGCACGGCGCCCGGCCAATCGAGCGGCTCGCCGGCGAAGTGCGCGCTGAACTGCCAGGCGTCGCACACGGGGCGGGCCAACTTCGCTTCGCGCTCGCCCCGTTTCACTTTACCCGCGAGCGGGTTCGGTTTGCCGCTCAGTTCAATAAGCAGCGTTTCGCGGCCGCCGTCCGCGAGCAAAACCTCGGCCTGCCAAACGCCGCTCAGATCGCAGTCGGGCACCGGTTCCACTTCATAGCGGCGGCCGTCGACCCAGGTCTCGCGAATTGCCACGCCGTCGTCAAAGATGTCGCCCTCGCAGATGAACAAATTCGCCTGCTTGCCGACTGTCAACGTGCCCAGTCGCTCGGCGACGCCAAACATTTCGGCGGGCGTGGTGGTCAAGGCCCGCAACGCGGCCTCGCGCGGCAAACCACCGGCCACCGCCTTGCGCACGCCGGCCAGAAAGTCGCCTGTGTCAGCCAGCCCATGCGACATGAAAGCGATCTTGACGCCGGCCGCGTCGAGCCGCGCCGGGTTTTCCGGCGCGAAATCCCAGTGCATCAGCCTGTCGAGCGACACCGCCAAGGCCGCTTCGGGCGTCATCACGCGCGGCGGCTTGGGAAAGTTCAAGGGCAGCACGACGGGCACTCCGGCCGCCTTGATCGCGTCCAACCGCCGATATTCGCGGCCCGATCCGCGTACGATCAGCCGCAAGCCAAATTCATCAGCAACCTGCTTCGCGCGGACGAAATACAGTTCATCGCCGGTCTGAATCATGACGGGCAGATCGCCCTTCAAAACCGGCTGCAAGGCGGCTAGGGCGTCGTTGCGTTCGGGGCGTGGCGTGCCCGGCCGCGAGTCGAACGTCCGCCAGGCCTCCGCATACCAGCGCGCGTCATAAAACGCCTGCCGGACGAGCGTCATGGCGCCCATGGGCGACATTGGATAATGGCCTACTTTGCGTTGCGCCGGCGTCAGCATGAGGTGCATGGCGACCGGCGCCCGCACGATCGACCGGCCGCCCGGCTCATCTCCCGCCAGCACCAGGGCGCTGGCGCCTTTCACCACGCCCGCCGAGGGCGCCACGAGTCGCACGGCGATACCTTGACTGCGCAGTTTTTCATTGGCTGCGGCATCCGGCGTGTAGCGCACGTCCGCGTTAGTCTGCGGAACAACGTGCGTGTTCCAATACGCCGCGCCCTGCTTTTCCGGCTGTCCCAAACGCGACGCTTCAGCCGAGAGTTCCGCGCAGGCATCGATAAAGGCGGGATAGATGGTCTTGCCGGAACACTTCCAGACGCGCGCATCGGCCGGCGGCTGCGCGTCGGCCGCGCAGGCGACGACCACGCCGTCGCGCACCACCAGCGTGGCTTTTTCGAGCACCGCCGTGGGCGAGACGACCACGCGCGCGTCGATGAAAGCATGCGTGGCGTGTACGCTTTCGCGCAGCCCGGCGGCGGGCGTCGTCGTTGGCACGGCGGCCCGCGATGCCGCCGTCAGGCCGCAAACGCAACTTGCGAAGCAGAATGTCCAACGGGTTATACGTTTCATTGGGCAAAGCCCTCGTTGGCGTGAGAGTGAACAATGGTTGGATCGTAGCCCAGCGTGAATTCTAGCAAGCCGGCGGGGCCAACGCCCCTGTAAAATCATCGGGGCAATCATTAAAGTAAAGAGGCGACGTATGGCGCGGCGACCGCTCGCCGCCTGGCTTCGCCAAGAAACTTCACCAATACCGGAGATCAACCGCGAGTGGAATCGCCTATCATCGAGCGGGCGCTAATCAGCGTCAGCGATAAACAAGGTCTGGCCGAGTTCGCCCGCGGCCTGGCCGCGGCCGGCGTCGAATTGTTCAGCACCGGCGGCACGCACCGCTTTTTGCAAGAGCAAGGCCTGCCCGTGGTCGATGTAGCGGCGTATACCGGCTTCCCGGAGATGCTCGATGGCCGCGTGAAGACGCTGCACCCCAAAGTCCACGGCGGCATTCTCGCCCGTCGCGACCACGCTGAAGACCTCGAATCGCTGCGCCGGCATGACATCAAAACCTTCGACCTGGTGGTGGTTAACCTTTATCCGTTTGAAAGCACCATCGCCCGAGCCGGCGTCAGCGATGCCGAGGCGATCGAACAAATCGACATTGGCGGGCCGTCGCTGGTGCGCGGGGCGGCGAAAAACCATGCCTTTATCACGGTGGTCACCGGCCCCGATCAATATGCCGAGGTGCTGGATCAAGTGGCGGCGAACCGACGCACCACGCTTGAACTGCGGCGCGCGCTGGCCGGAGCGGCCTATGAACGTACCGCGAATTACGACCGCGCGATCGCCGATTACTTCGCCCGCGGCGCCCAAGCGGCAGCCGCCGAATCGCCGGCGTTTCCCGAACGCTGGCAGTTGCAGTTCACGCGCAAGGAGGCGTTGCGTTACGGTGAAAACCCACACCAACGGGCAGCCCTCTACGCGGAAGGCGGCGCCGACGGAGCGAACCTGGTTTCGGCCCGGCAACTTCATGGCAAGGAACTTTCGTACAACAACCTGCTCGATCTGGATAGCGCCTTGGCGATGGTGCGCGGTCTGGCGCGGCCGGCGGCGGTGGTGATTAAGCACAATAACCCGTGCGGCGCGGCGGCGGCGGATGATTTGGTCGCGGCCACGCGCCGCGCGCTCGACGGCGATCCGCTGAGCGCCTTCGGTTCGGTGTTGGGATTCAACCGGCCGCTCGATGCCGCTTCGGCAGAGGTGCTGGCCGAACCGGGCCGATTTGTCGAGGCGATCGTCGCGCCCGGCTTCTCGCCGGCGGCTTTCGAGATTTTGACCACGCGGCCAAAGTGGAAAGCCAATGTGCGTTTGCTCGAAGTCGGCGAACTTGGCGCCGCCGCGCCGCGCTGGGATTTTCGCCGCTTGGCCGGCGGCATGTTGGTGCAAGACGCCGATGTTTCGCCCGCTGTTGAAGACGAGTGGCGCGCCGTGACCAAAAGAGAACCAACCGCCGCGGAGCGACGTGAACTGCGATTTGCCTGGGCGATGGTGCGGCACGTCAAGTCGAACGCCATCACCCTTAGCAAGGACGAAGCTTTGCTGGGTGTCGGCGCCGGGCAGATGAGCCGCGTCGATTCCGTGGAAATCGCCCTGAAAAAGGCCGGCGCGGCGGCCGCCGGCGCCGTGCTCGCCTCCGACGCTTTCTTTCCCTTTGCCGACTCGATCGTCGCCGCCGCCGCCGCCGGTGTCACCGCAGTCATTCAGCCGGGCGGGTCGCGCAATGACGAGGAAGTGATCGCCGCCTGCAATGAGCACGGACTGGCGATGATCTTCACCGGCCGCCGGCACTTCAAACATTAAAGGAACCATCGCGTGCCGACTATTCTGGATCAGATCGTCGCCAGCAAGCGCGGCGAGATCGAAGCCGCACGGCGCCGCCGTCCCGAGAGCAGCCTGCTCAAGGACGTTGCAGCCGCCCCGCCGGCGCGCGATTTTTTCACGCCGCTGGCCGGTGCCGCCAACCGCGGCGCCGCGGTCGCCGGCGTCAAGCTGATCGCGGAGATCAAAAAGGCCAGCCCGTCGAAAGGCGTGATTCGCGCCGATTTCGACCCGGTGGCGATCGCGCGCATCTATGCGGAACATGGAGCGAGTTGCCTGAGCGTGTTGACCGACGAGCCGTTTTTTCATGGCCGCCTGGACTATTTGACACAAGTGCGCGAGGCGGTCGCTTTGCCGCTGTTGCGCAAGGATTTCATCATCGACCGCTACCAGGTGCTGGAGGCGCGCGCCGCCGGCGCCGACGCCGTGCTCTTGATCGCCGAGTGTCTCGACGACTGCCGCCTCCGCGCCTTGCACGACGAGATTATCGCGCTCGGCATGTGCCCGTTGGTCGAGTTTTATGAGCCGGACAATTTGCCGCGTGTGCTTGAGGCGGGGGCGACGTTGATCGGCATCAACAATCGCGATTTGCGCACCTTTCAGACCGATCTGAGCCACACGTTGCGGCTGCGCGAGCGCGTGCCCGACGACCGCCTGCTGGTAGCGGAGAGCGGCATTCGCACCCGCGCCGACGTGCTGCGGCTCGAGCAAGCCGGCATCGACGCCATGCTGGTGGGTGAAACCTTGATGGCCAGCCCGCAGATCGGCGCCGCGGTCGATGCCTTGCTGGGCCGGCACGCTGCTGGGCCGGCGTGAATGCACGGCCGTTCCGCTCGGCCACCGTCGGTTTGGCTTGCGGAAAACAAGTTTCTCGTTCATCGTGGACAGATCACAAGATTGCTTACCGGCAGCGAACTTGCGTCGAGCACGCGCGACGCCCCTCCAACGACGCCCGCAAGCGCAAGCTTTCTTCCTCAAGTTTGGCAAACAACTGGCTTGGCGATGGTTTGCTTTCGACCTCGCGGCGCCGCGCCGTCGCGCCGCCGGTTCGTGCAAATTTGCAATAACGGGAAAACACGGCGAATTTCATCAAATACCCACCTGAAATGGTGGTGGTGCGATTGGCGGCGAGGCTCGCTTTCTTCCTCAAGTCTAGCAGACAACTGGCTTGGCGATGGTTGGCTGCCAAGCTCCCGGCGCTGGTCGGGTGCAAATTTGCAC
>DASVGM010000275.1:0-4614 GCA_036379555.1 Pirellulales bacterium
GCGCGGCGATGAAATATACTGCATGCGGGCCGGAATGAGGCTGTCGCGGTGTCACCGGAGGATGGGCTTCCTAGCCCGTCCAGTTGTTTGGTGACGGGCTAGGAAGCCCATCCTCCAGGACGCGGCGCCCCATAATCACGCCAGGTTATTTAGGAAGGCCGTCCGCCGCGAACACGTCAAAACGCCTCATTCGTGCCCGCGTGCGGTATAATGTGATCTGGCGATTAGGCGTGTTTTGACCGGAATTTCAGACGCATGGCAACGATCGAAACGCAATCCGCGCAGCGAGCGTCTCGCCCTTCGTGGCAAAGATTGCCGGACGATGAAAACCGCATCGTCCTCTCGGCAATTCCCTGGCAGGTTTATCAGCAATTGCGCGCCAATGAAGAAAACTGGCACGTGCAAATGTCTTACGATGCGGGGGAGTTGGAACTGATGAGTCCCTCGTCTGACCACGAGGCAATTAAGGAATTGCTGGTGGAAATGTTCAAGGCGTTTACTGAAGAGTTGCGCATTCCGCGGCGAAGCCTTGGGGCGACCACATGGCAGATTGAAAAACTCGCCAAGGCGTTGGAAGCCGACGCCTGCTTTTACATCCTCAATCACCACCGGGTTCGCCAGCGCCGGCAAGTCGATCTCGCGCGCGATCCGCCGCCCGATCTCGCGATCGAAGCCGAAGTCAGCCGTAGCGTCGTCAGCCGCCTCGATATTTATGCCGCGCTCGGCGTTCCCGAAATCTGGCGCTGGAACAAAAACGGCCTGACCGCATTATCACTTGACGTCGAGCACGGGTATGTCGAGCGGGAATTCAGCTTAAATCTGCCGATGCTGCGTGTAAAAGACCTGGAAGCGTTTCTCGACTTTGAACGATCGGCTGATGAGTCGGCATGGATTCGCGACTTCCGGGTATGGGTGCGGCAGCACTTTTTATCGTGAATCGATCTCCGCGCGGAGCCTGCCCGTTTATGAAACTGCCCATTTGTTTGCCGGTCGCTCTTATCGCGACGCTCACGCACATGCTTGCGGTCGCGGTGCGGGGCGACGAAGTCCAGTCAGCCTCAACGCCAACCTGCGCGGCGGCGGTCGACAATTATTTTGCCGACGAAGTTTGGACCAAGGTCGGCGCGCAAAAATGCCTGAACTGTCACAAGGCCGGCGGCGATGCGGAGGAGAGCCACTTTGTATTACGCGATCCGCAACGCGAGACGGGCGCCGAGCGCGCCGCGGCCCTACGGCACAATCGCGATGCCTTCACGCGGATGGCGCAAGCGAGCGAAGGCAACGCCTCGCGATTGTTGGTCAAGGTGACGGGCGGGCTCAATCACGGCGGCGAAATCGTCCTGCCAGCCGATTCCAGCGGCTACCGCATTCTCGCCGATTTCGTGAACCGCGGCACGCGACCGTCTGACGATCCCGCGGCCGACGATCGCGATTCCCAGGCCCCGCCTCTCTTTCAAGGGATCACCATGCTTGACGACCGCCGCCACTGGCGTCGCGTCACGCTGTCGTTGGCGGGTCGGTTGCCCACGCGCGACGAACTGGAAACGATCCGCGCGCATAGTTTGGCGGCTTTGCCCGGCTTGCTCGACAAGCTGTTTGAGGAGAAGGCGTTCTACGAGCGGCTGCGCGAAGGTTTCAACGACATCTTTCTCACGCTCGGCGTCGACGGCAACGCCGACCAGGTGGTGCTGGGCTACGAGCATTTCACCAAAACGCGGCATTGGTATCAGCACCACGACTTGAGCCACATCCAGAATGAAGACGAACGACGCAGGGCGGGCTACAAGCTGGCCGACGATTACCGCCAGGCGCTCTTGGCCGAGCCAATGCGACTGGTCGATTACATCGTCCGGCACGATCGTCCGTTCACGGAAATCGTCACCGCCGATTATATTCTCGTTTCGCCCTTGTCGGCCCGCGGCTACGGCATTTACGACGAGATCAAAGACCGCTTTCAGGATGCCAACGATCCCGATCAGTTCATCCCGGTCAAGCTCAAGGCGTTGGCGGGCCGCGGCAGAGAAACCGATCAGGAATCGGCCACAGGCTTCTATCCGCACGCCGGTCTGCTGAGCACGTTTCAATACCTCGTTCGTTATCCAACGACCGAGACGAACCGCAATCGGCAGCGGGCCAGGATGTATTATCAGCATTTTCTAGGGGTCGATGCCCTGGAACTCGCGGCCCGCGTTTCGGATGCCGCGGCCGTCACCGCCAAATACGAGATTCCGACGATGCAGGCGGCCGAATGCGTCGTCTGCCACAGAACGGTCGATCCGGTCGCGGGGTTGTTTCAAGATTATTGGCAATTCGCCGACGGCCTGGCCGTGTATGGCCGACGGAAAGAAGGCTGGTTCAAGGATATGTTCGCCGCCGGTTTTGAGGGCGAGGACTTGCCGGCCGCCGAGCGTTGGCGGGCACTGCAATGGCTGGGCGAGCGGACGGCCAAGGATCCGCGCTTTGCCGTGGCGATGGTCGAACATGTCTACTATATACTCACCGGCCGCAAAGTGCTGCTGCCGCCCCAGGCGATCGACGATCCGCTTTATCCCGCGCGGCGGCGGGCCTATCGTGAGCAGCGCCGAGCGATCGAGCGCATCGCCGCCGACTTCGCCAAGGCGAAGTTCAATCTCAAACATGTTTTTTTAGACTGGGTCATGTCGGATTTCTATCGGGCGGACGGCCTGGAGTCGGCTGCTAGCAATCCCTGCCGTCTGGCCGAGCTCGACGATCTGGGGCTGGTGCGGATGCTTTCGCCCGAACAGCTTGAGCATAAGCTCAAGGCCGTGTTTGGCGAGAGCTGGGGAAAGCTCGATCGAGAGTTGGCGATGCTCTATGGCGGCATCGATTCCAAGGAAGTAACCGAA
The DNA here is from genome assembly GCA_036379555.1 of Pirellulales bacterium. Classification (GTDB taxonomy): domain Bacteria; phylum Planctomycetota; class Planctomycetia; order Pirellulales; family JAICIG01; genus DASSFG01. The sequence goes on from DASVGM010000275.1 coordinate 2,868, forward strand.
CGGGCCAGCGATCCAAGCGGAGCGATGGGGGCGCTGCAGCGCATCATGTCGAACGACGTGGCCTGCCGGCAAACGGCCCGCGACTTCGCCCGGCCCGCAAGTGAACGGCTCCTCTTTCCCACGATTGAGCCGGGGGTGTTGCCCGGCGATTCGCCGGAGGGCGACCACGCCCTGCGGCAAGCGATCGCATATCTGCATGAGCGGCTTCTCGGCCGCGACGACGCGGTCGATTCGCCGGAAATCAGCCGCACGTTCGATCTGTTCGCGGGCGTCGTCCAAGACGCGGCCGCGCAGCCAGGACTCGACAAGCGCGAAGCCTGGTCGTGCCGGCAAAGCTCGCCCACGCCGCCGGAAGATCCGCATTACACGATCCGCGCCTGGCGGGCTGTGGTCACTTACCTCCTCCGACGGCAGGAGTTCCTCTATGAATAGTTCCACGAGGCGCGATTTTTTCAAGCTCTGCGGCGCGGCGGGACTCGGTTTGACCGTACCCTGGACCTGGCCCAACTCGCCTGCCGTGGCGGAGGATGAAACCGGCTATCCAGGCCCGTTCTATGTTGTGTTCAACGCTTCGGGCGGCTGGGACACGACCTATCTCATGGATCCCAAAGGGGTCAACGGGATCAACCGCCTTTACCAGGAAGGCGACATTCTCACTCACGGCGTCCACCGATTCGCGCCGACCGCCAGGCAAAAGAGCGGCGGCCTCAGTAACGAAGATTTTTACGCGGAGTTTGGCGACGAGCTGCTTGTGCTCAACGGCCTCGATTACTCCGTCAACAATCACGCGCCCGGCGCCCGCTACATGGCGACCGGCAAGCTCGACAGCCTGTCCTATCCGACGTTTCCCGCGCTGGTGGCCGCCTGCAAAGGCTCAAGTTGCCCGTTGGCGTTTCTCACGTTCGGCAACTATTCAGCCACGGGCAACGTCGTGGCGATGTCGCGCGTGCCCTACGCTCAATCACTGCGGAAGATCGCCAGCGCCGACGCCATTGATGGGAACGAGCGCGCCCCCTATCACGACGGCTTCGCGTTGGAGCGAATCGAGCGGGCCATTGAGGCCACCTACCAGGCTCGCGTCAAGCAGGCGAGTCTGCCCCGCCTGGAGCGGGCGCAAAACATGCTCTACGCGGCCCAGGCGAATTCAAAGGCCTTGCGGCGCGTCACGCCTTACATTCCCAATACGCTCGCCAAGGAGCGGCTGGCGCAACAGGCCGACATTGCGCTGGCGTCGTTCAAGGCGGGCGTCTGCGTGAGCGCGAACCTCTCGATCGGCCAATTTGACAGTCACGCCAACAACGATCCCGACCAGATGAAGCTGATTCCAGAGATCCTCGAAGGGATTACCTATGTGATGCGCCGCGCCGAGGAGCTGAAGATTCGCGAGCAACTCGTGGTCATCGTCCAAAGCGAAATGGGCCGCACGCCCAATTACAACGCCGGCAACGGCAAGGACCACTGGTCGATCGGCTCGGTGATGTTTCTGGGCCGGGGGATCAAGGGCAACCGCGTTCTGGGTGCGACGGACGACAAGCTTCAGCCGGTGCCGGTCAACCCGTGGACGCTCGCCCTCGACGCCGCCGCAGGCATGCGCATCCGGCCCGAACACATTCACCACGCGCTGCGCCAGCACGCGGGGATCGTCGATCACCCCCTCAGCAAGAAGTTTCCCTTCGAGATCGCCGAGAAGGGCAAGCTCGTCGATTTGTGGTGCTCTGGGCCTAGTTCATCACTATAGCCCGCATTG
>DASVGM010000276.1:0-4450 GCA_036379555.1 Pirellulales bacterium
AGGGGTCGTGACTGGTTCCAGCACATGTGTAGAACAACGAAGGTGGCACAGCGGAACAAATCTCACAGCGATCCGTTGATGGTATTCGTTCAAAATATGCCTCGTTTTGCGCAGGCCAGTTTTGAACTGACGGCGCCGCGCGCGTCCCGTCACGCTTCTGCGGTCGCCGCGTATTTCTAGAACTTGGACGAATACCGGCCCAGGCAGTTGCGGTCGCGTCGCTCGTGTGCGACATTGAGATAAACGAGTTCATGTAGCAGATGGCTGCGAAAAGAGCAATCAAGGGGATTTCGCAATGACGATTTTAACCATCAATGCCGAAACGTCTTCCCAGTTTAACGCGCTTGCGGATCTCGCTGAGATCCGAGACGAATCAGGGCGAATCCTGGGATACTTCCACCCGCTGGGCTCCGCCGTCGTTGAAGAGGCCGGCATTCGTCGATCGCCATTTAGCGTTGACGAGTTGCGTGGTCGCCAGCGTCAGCGCAGTGGTAGGTCTCTCGCCGAGATCCTCGCCAAACTCGAAACACCATGAAATTCACCGTTGTTTGGACGCCCGCGGCGGAGCGGGATCTTGCAGCCATCTGGATTCATTCTGGCGATCGCAACATGGTTTCTTCCGCCGCGAACAGGATTGATCGTGCGTTAAGAGATAACGCAAATCGGATCGGCGAGATTATCTTTGATAGTGTTAGAACGATGTTCGTAGATCCTCTCGGCGTCGATTTTGACGTAAGCGAGTTGGACCGGCTTGTCTACGTATTAAGCGTCTGGAAAGCCGGATGAGCACAGGTTCGCCACTGGCCAGGTTGAAACTCTTCTTGCCGATAGAGAAATCTATGACAAACGTCTCATCAAAGATGTGTAATCGACCGGTTTTCACAGGTATCCTCACGATTGTCCCCATTCTCCTTTTGCTAACGCGCCCCGCGTTTGCCGCCAACCCGCCCGACTACAACACTCACATCGCTCCCATCTTCAAACAATACTGCCTCGGCTGCCACAACGCCAAAGACGCCGAGGGCGGACTCGTGCTGGAAAGCTACCAGTCGCTGCTCAAAGGCGGTGAGGAAGGCGCCGTGCTGCTGGCAGGCAAGAGCGACTTAAGCCGCCTGACGCTCATGCTGGAAGGAAAGGCCGAGCCGGTCATGCCGCCGGAAGAGAACGAGCGGCCCAAGCCGGAGGAGATCGCCCTCATCAAAGCCTGGATCGATGCCGGGGCGAAAAGCCCCGGCGGCCGGCCGCCCGACCCGACGCTGCTCGTCACGCCGAAAGTGCCATTGCTCGCGCCGGCGCGGCAGGTGTTGAACGCCGCCGCCATCAGCCCCGACGGCAAACTCGCCGCTCTGGCCGGCTATGGCCAGGTGCGGCTGATCGACACCGCCAGCCGCGCCACGGCGCGCACCCTGACCGGCCACCGCGGCGGCGTCACCGATGTCGCTTTTTCGAGCGATGGAAAGCAACTCGTCACCGCGGCGGGCGAGCCTGGCGTGTTCGGCGAGATAAAGCTCTGGAACACCGCCGACGGCGCCTTACTGCGCACGATCGTCGGCCAGCGCGATTCGCTCTACGCCGCCGCGCTCAGCCCCGACGGCAAACTCATCGCCAGCGGCGGTTACGACCAGGAGATCAAACTCTGGAACGCGGCCGATGGCAAGGAGCTGCGCACCATCACCGGCCACAACGGCGCCGTCTTTGACCTGGCCTTTAGCCCCAACGGAAAACTGCTGGCCAGCGCCAGCGCCGATCGCACCGTCAAGCTCTGGGATGTCGCCACCGGTCAACGGCTCGACACCTTCGGCCAGCCGCTCAAGGAACAATACGCCGTCGCCTTCAGTCCTGATGGCCGCCGTATCGCGGCCGGCGGAGTGGACAACCGCATTCGTGTCTGGGCACTGAGCGAGTCGGCCAAAGAGGGCGCCAATCCGCTCACGATCACGCGCTTCGCCCACGAAGGCGCGATCATCGAATTGGTCTGGTCGCGCGACGGCAAGACGCTGGTCAGCTCGGCCGAAGACCGCACCGTTCGCGTGTGGGACGCCGAGCAGGTCGTCGAGCGCCTCTCGCTCGCGCCGCAGCCCGACTGGCCGGCCGCCTTGGCCTTGGCCGCCGACAACAAAACCCTGCTCGTCGGCCGCCTCGATGGTTCGTTCGCTTTCTATGACGCCGCCAACGGGCAAGTCATTCCGCCGCCCAAGCCGGAGCTTACGGCACTCTGGCCGCGCGGACTGCGGCGCGGCGAAACGACGCGCGTCAAGCTCAGCGGCAAGAACCTGCTCGCCGCCCGCGGCGTCGAATTCAACAACGCCAAACTACAAGGCAAAGTGCTGCCGGCCGATGGCGAGCGCCCCGGCGAGCGCCCCAGTGAAGCCTGGATTGAAATCACATCCGCCGCCGATCTGCCGCGCGGCGCGTATCAAGTGGCCATCGTCACCGATGGCGGCAAGAGCGGCACGTTGCCGATCGAGATCGACGACCTGCCGCAACTCAACGAAACCGAGCCGAACGCCGCCGCGAAGCAGGCGGAGACGGTGCCGCTGCCCGCCGCAGTTTGGGGCGCGCTGGCGGCGCGCGGCGACGTCGATCACTTCGCCTTCGAGGCCCAGGCCGGGCAAACCATCGTCTGCGAACTATCGGCCAAGCGGCTTGGCTCGGCGCTCAATGGCGTGCTCACGCTGCTCGATCCGGCCGGACAGGTCGTGGCCGGCAACAATGACTTTGACGGCCCCGATCCGCTCATCGGCTATCGCATCGGCGCCGACGGTCGATATACGTTGCGCGTGACCGACCTGGCCTTCAACGGCTCCGACAAACATTTCTATCGTTTGACCATCGGCCAGTTGCCCTATGTCACTGCTTGCTATCCCGCCGGTGTTCCCGCCAATCAAGAGGTCGAACTTGAGTTGGCCGGCTATAATCTGCCGCCCGGCACGCGCGTGAAACTTCCCGCCTCCGCGCCCGGCGAGCATGCCGTGCCGCTCGACGCGAACCGTTTCCGCATGGTGCATCCGTTGAAGGTGCTGGCCGGCGGGGGTGGTGAATCGCTGGAGGCTGAACCGAACGACACGGCGGAGAAAGCGACGCCGATCGCCGCTCCCGGCAGTGTGAATGGCCGCCTCGCTTCGGCCGGCGATGTCGATTTGTTTCGCTTTGAAGCCAAGGCGGGCCAAACCTGGATCATCGAGACCGAGGGCGAGCGGCGCGGTTCGCCGATCGACACGCGCCTGGAAGTGCTCGATGCCCACGGAGCGCCGCTGCTCAGGCTGTTGCTGCAAGCCGTCCGCGACAGTTACCTGGAATTCCGCGGCATCGATTCCAACAGCCAAGGTTTGCGACCCAAAAACTGGGAAGAAATGGAACTGAACGAATATATGTACGTGCAGGGTGAGGTCTGCCGTATCTTTCGCATGCCGCGCGGCCCCGATTCCGAGCTTGGCTTCTATGAGAACGGCGGCCGGCGGCGAAATTATTTTGACACCAGTCCCACCAGCCACGCCCTGGGCGACAGTTGTTATACGGTGGAACCTCACGCGCCCCACGACAAGATCGTGCCGAACGGGCTGCCCGTGTTTCCGATTTACTTCGCCAACGACGACGAAATGGAGCGTAAGCTCGGCCGCGATTCACGCCTCACCTTCACCGCGCCGGCCGACGGAGCGTATCTGGCGCGCGTGAGCGACGTGCGCGGTTTTGGCGGCGACCGCTTCGTTTATCGCCTGGTCGCGCGTCAGCCGAAACCCGATTTTGACGTCCGCCTGACCGATCCCAACCCCACAGTGGCGCGCGGCAGCGGGCAGCGGCTGACCTTCTTTGTCGATCGTCACGACGGTTTCGACGATGACATCTCCATCGACATCACGGGCCTGCCGCCGGGCTTTAGCGTCTCGACTCCGCTGGTGATTCAGGCCGGCCACCGCGACGCGCGTGCGGTGCTCAACGCCACCGCCGACGCCGCGCAGCCGCCGGCCGATGCCTGGCAACAGGTCAAGATCACGGCCAAGGCCGTCATCGCCGGGCAAACCGTCAGCAAAGAGGTCGGCGGCCTGGGGCAGGTGAAGCTGGCCGACAAGCCGAACCTGTTGGTGCGGCTGGAACCGGCGGAGTTGACCATCACGCCGGGCACGACAATCACGGCCACACTCAAGGTCGAGCGCAACGGCTTTAACGACCGCGTGCAGTTCGACGTCGAGAACCTGCCACATGGCGTCATTGTCGACAACATTGGCCTGAATGGCGTGCTCATTCCCGAGGGCCAGAGCGAGCGGCAGATTTTTTTGAGCTGCGCGCGGTGGGTGCCTGACATCGACCGCATGTTTTACGCCCGCGCCGGCACGGGCGGGCAAGCGTCGTTGCCGGTGACGTTGCGCGTGCGGCGCGGCGGGCCAGTGGCCAAGCAGAGTGGCCCTGGCCTGCGCAAACTGCCCCGCTTTGATACGATAACGAGTTCAAA
>DASVGM010000277.1:0-5241 GCA_036379555.1 Pirellulales bacterium
GCTCCCATTCGTGGGTTAAGCTAACCATAGCACAGGAAAACTCACCTTTCGGCTGACGCAAAACACAAGAGCGGGGGAACCTCAGTTAGTGAAGTCTGCTGAGATTCAAGGCCGGTTCCGCAAGGCGCGATCGAGTGCCCCTTCAAATAAACAACCGCCGAGGCCTGCGAGACAATCACCCAATGTCACATTTCACCATCTTCGGCGCTATTAACGTCCTTGGAACCATCAATCCGCAGCATGAATCTCTCACCGCCGCGCAGCAATTCGACGGCAATATCGCCACCGCAATGCGCCAGCGATCGCCGCAAGGCGTATAATCGCATCGAATCGCAATCGAGATCGTCGAGCCGCACTAGGTGATCTCCGGACTTCACGCCGACGCGTGCCGCGGGGCTTTCAACATCGACCGACTCGACGATTGTCCTGCCATCAGGACGCGACAGGTGCAAGCCGGTCTTGTCGCGCCCATCGCGTCTGCCGAATTGCCTCGACGGCTTTAGATACATTACCGCGTTTGGGAAATCAAAGGTAACGCGATACCTCGCTAGGTAGTTAAGGCCCAGAAGGTTGACATTCGGATGGCGGCCAAACGCCAAGCTCGAATGTTGGCGCTTCGCCAGGGTCATGCCGCGAAACAGTGCCTCCACGTGGGACTTTTCGCCGCCAGCAACCCAGACAACCTTGGTCTCCACCGGTTCCATTCCGATTCCAGCAGCGACAAGTCTGTCGAACAACCGGGCTTCAATAAAGCCGCTTGTGTTGCTGACGTATCCCGTGTCGATCACGAACGGCTCAGACCGCCACCCGGTAATATCGGCTTGCACGACGGGACGTCCACCATACCGAAAGACCAAAGGAACAGCGTCACCTTCGGGCTCCGCCGCGCTCAAAAAGAACAGTTTACCGGCGTCGAAGTCGATGCGCAAAACGTAGCCGCGTAGGAAATCCATCCCGACGAGGCCGCGCACGTCGTGGCCGCCAAGCTTGCGCGAGGTGGCCATGTCAAGGGCGGCGCCGCGGCGAAGCGTGAGCGAGATTCCCGCGATAGCCGCGTTTATGGCCGGTGTTTGAAAGAGATTTGTCAGCGATCTATCGTAAAGCGTAACCGAGCTCCCAGTATCCACCCCGAAACGATAGGTTCGTCCGCCGATAACAACCGGAAGCAGAAGCTCGTCGCCGTCATCGTAAACATCGACGGCTGCCAGGACTCGCACAGGCGGGACGTCTTGCGCTCCCGCCTGGGCGAGCGATACTACCGTGAGTACCGCCACGCACAAGACTGTGCGAATGGAATTCATGGTTGGCAGACTCCTCGGAGCTTAGCCCAAGTTAGAGAGTTTGCATTACATCCGCCATGTTTTCCAAGCTAGCACCACTTTTGCTAGCTTGAAAAATGGGCGCGAAGCACGCGATTCTCTAGCTTGAGTTAGCTAACAGCATTATGGAAATTCGACTCGGGGCGCGCATTTCGCCGTGCGGAGTGTCCGACACGAGCGCGGCAGTTCAGTATTTGAACCCGCCCAAAGGGCCAAGAACGGGTTCACGGAAGTCCGACGGTATCCCGCCCAACGCTCCGGCGCCGACTCGCCGTTGTCGGAGAAATAAACCGGGGCCCAATGGCCCCCAGGCCCCACACTGAAAGTCCGTCGATCCTTCATACGGGTCTGTTTTCGCCTCGACTTCAACGTCGGCGGTCTCGCCGGCCTGCTCCTTGTTCGGCCGCGTCTGCGGAAGCACCGTCACTGACGCCAGCACGGGGAAGACGTCGAAACCCCGCCTGGCGAAATTCGGAGTCACGAAGTTGAGCTTAACGGTCTCTGCGGCTGGCGGATGCGTGCTGATGATCGTGCCGTCTGGACTGAACACGCTCAGCGACGCATCGGGGTAGAGAACGAAGTATCCGTTCGACGTTGGGTATTTGATGCCGACGCCATACGTGCCGGGCGGTATAAACAGCGCCGGCTGCTTCTTTTGCACCTCGTTCTGCACCGCGAACTGGCCCATGTCCGGTTCGTTCAGAGCGAGCTGGAAGTCCGCGCTGTCGGCCGGCACGCCGCTGGCAAAAGCGCTGTCCGGCTCGCTTGCGACGAACGCCGCGTTCGCGGTCGCCGCCGTCTTGGCGTCGGCGGCCTCGTCTTGAGCCACCGTAGTCAAGTAGGTCTTGCGCGCGACCAATGCCTGATCCATGGCCGTTTCGGCCGGACCGACAAGGTTTTGCACGTAAGACTCGTCGGCCCCGTCTTCAGTGTGCAGGAAATCGTCTTCGTCCTGGTCCATCGTTTTCCACAATGCCGCGTCCTCCGTATTGAGGGTTTGCTGGACGCTGATGGCGACCGGAATGACCGTTTGCGCCCACGTCAAGGAATGATCGGCGTGGTCGTAGCCCTGCTGAAGCTGCGCCGCGTCGTAGGCACGCATGTCCGTCACGTCGGCGCCGATCTCCTGATCGATGTCCGACTTACGAGAGTTGATTTCCTGCTGCATCAGCGCTAGCGCCGCCGAAATCACTTGGCCATCATAGAGGGCTTCGGCTGCGTCGTCAAGCGAGATTTGGTTCGCCGGCGCCGACGCGACTTGGCCGGCCAGGTTCATGTTTTCGCCCGCTTCCTGCTCGGTAATGTCGCTCCACGCGCTTAACTCGTCAGGCAAAATGTTCAGATCGGCGCTATCGATGTTGCTGATCGCAGCCGCGTTGTCTGCTGCGACAGTTTGCCAATAGGCCGACCAGGCGTTGGCGAAGGCCGTCGTCTGGCTGTCGCCTCCCGACATATTGATCAAGGTGGCCGCCCAGGCCTGCGCCAGATCGTCGACGTACGATTCGGATGCCGTGGCGATCGCGTTATCCTCCGCCGCATCGGCAGCGGCGTTATCGGTTGCCTGCTGGGCCATCGCCGCTTCCATTTGGCCGTCAAAAGCGATCAAGGCTACACCTCTGTCGTGCTCGAACTGCTTCGCCGCCGCCGCGAGCTGGCTGTCCTCGGTCTGGAACAACGGTATGGTCTGGTTTCCAAACGCGGCCTGGGAAACCGCATCGTCGTGCGCTTGTTGCTGGGCGGCGGCGTTCAGCGTACTCTGCTCGGTTTGCCAGGCGGTGATGCCCGACAGGTCTTGCGTGCTCGTGGCAAGCTCGATCGCGCGCTCGCGCGTGTCCTCAGAGCCGGCCAGCGCGAGTTCTAGAATCTGATACTGGGAAAGTATGTCGTTCGAGTAGACCGCGGCGAGGTTGGCAAGATCGGCATCGCAAGTTGACCGCGCGTCGTCGATGGCGTTTTGTAAAGTATCGGTGGCGCCGGCATCTTGCGTCATGAGCGTTCCGTCGTTGGTGTCGATGGCGTCTTCTTCGGTGCGGTAGGCGCCTTCTTCATCGGTCTCGAATTGCACCGCGTCGGCGCCAAGCGACCCGACAAGCGTGGTGTCGGCGCTGGCCTGCGCGTTGGCGAAGGTGTGCCGCGCGGCCAGGAGCGTCGCCCACGCGGCGTCGAGCGCCCCCTGATCGGGCGACGTGCCGTTTTCCTCCGCCTGGCTATAAATGTCATTGACGGTATTTATGTAATCCGTTTCCGCCTGCTGCTCCGCCTGCGACGCCGGAGCCAACGTGCCGCTCTCCGCTTGAAAGGCGGCGGAATCGCTCTGCGACTGCGTCTGCGAGAAGCCGGCGACGGCATTGTTGTAGGCGTCGACCGCCGCCTGATCCTGCGATGCATCGATCGCGTTGTTCGGCGCCATGGCCGAGTTATAATTGTCTTGCGCCGTCTGCAGGTCGGAAGCGAGCTGGGCGTTGCGCGCCGCGACGTCCGCGTTGTACTGGGCGGTCCGTCGGGTCACGTAGTCGTTGTACGTGTCTTGGGCGCCTTGGGCCGATGAATCGTACGCGTCGTTGGCCGCTTGCGCGTCCGATGCATATTTATCAGCCGCTGTTTGCAGATCGGAGTTATATTGGTTCTGGGCCGCCTGGGCGTTCTGAGCGTATGTCGCGGCGTGATCGGCCAGCGCGGCGTTCAGCGTGTTTTGCGCGCCCTCGAGCCCGCTGTTGTATTGGTCGATCGCGGCCTGTTGGCTTGTATTGAACGTCGTCTGGCCGGTGGCGACCGACGCGTTGAACGTGCCGAGCGCCGACTGTTCGGCTGACGCTTCGGTGTTCGCGGCTGTCTGACAGGCGTTATCGTGCGTTTGCTGCGCCGCGGCTTCCTTGCTGTCGAAGCTGTCGTCGAGCGCCTGCTCTGCCGCCTGAAAACCGGGATCATTAGCCACCGTGTTAGGATCGACCGCCGGCACGTTGGAGCCGATCGCCGCGTCGCGGGCGGTGGCCGCGCTATCGGTTTCCGACTGCAAGATGTTTTCCTGAGCGGTCGCGGTGCTGGCCATCGCCGTCTCATCGGCATTCACGCGGGTGTTGAAGGCACTCACGTCGTTTGCCACGTTGGCGTCGTGCTGTGACTGATCGGCCGCGACCGTATTATCATATTGCGACTGGTCGGACGATTGTGTGTTTTGCAGGGCGACGAGATCCGCCGCTTGCGTCGAATTATACGCCGCACCGTTGACGGCATTGTCGTTGTCGTCTTGCTGATCCGCGGTGCTGATCGTTTGGCCCGCGGCGGCGTCCGCCGCCTGCTCCGAATTCAGCGCTGTCTGATCGGACTGCGCATCGGCCTCTCGCGCGGTATTGTTTGCGGAATCCACCGCTGTCTGCAGGGTCTGCGTCGCTGTATCATCGTCAGTGGCGGCCTGCTGATTGACGTTTTGCTCCTGTCCGTCGAGCGTCGATTGCCCGTCGTCGACCGTCGATTGCCACGCCGCTTGTGCGCCGGTTTGCGCCGTGGCAAAGTCGCTTTGCGCCGCAGTGATGGCGGCGTTATAGTCGTCGAGCGCCTGTTGGTACGGATCTCCGTCCATCATCGCGCGGACCTCAAGCAATTCGGCGCCGAGCCGCCGTTGAATTATCGAGCCGCGCCGTTTTGTCTTCTGGCGAAACTGCTGGGCGATGATAAACGAGCAAAGCTCAAAGGTTGAGACGAGAGACATGACGGCGCCTTTTACGTGAAAATGGTTCTTAAATCGGCGAATATGCGTTCGCAACGATGGCGCTAATCATCGCATGACGCGAATCAAGGTTCTATTCAGATTGTATCAACGTTCGCTCAAAGTTTTGTCAAGGTCCGGTCAAGGTTCTCGGCGCTTGATGTTACGTTCGGGCCGCCAATTCCAAGTCGCCGCGCCGTCTTGAGCGTGAAACTC
>DASVGM010000278.1:0-23694 GCA_036379555.1 Pirellulales bacterium
TGACAACGCTGGCGTACAAGAAACTAATCGACGTGGCGGAAGCGACCGAGGTTGAAGTCGAGGCGGAATTATGCGGGGTGTGACTACCATCACTGCGCCGCTTGGGCATTCAGCTCGCGCCATTGCAGACGCAAACGCCATAACAGAGAAACGACTCGTGATGGACGCGGTACGCAGGCTGCCCGATGCGACGCCGATGGCATGAACGGCTTTATTGATTTCTTTCACGACCGCCAACTTGCCGGCGGCTTCTCCACCGAAGACGCGCTCGCCGCGCTGCTGCCACTGGCGCGGCAAGTGGTCGAAACACACCAGCGCGGACAAGTCGCGCCGCTGGCCGGACTCGACGCGCTGCGCGTCGAAGAGGGGCGGCTCTGGTTTCCCGACGATCTGGCGCTGCCGCCGCGAAATAACCTTGCCGCCGTCCGCGACCTGAAGCCGCCCGCCGGCCGCGCCGTGGAAATTCTTGGCGAAATTCGCCACACGGCCGATCTCGACGACGGCCGCGAACAGTTTATCGACCTTTCCATCGGCCAGCGCGGCGAAACGCTCTCGCGGCCGGTTTATCTGCCGGGCTACGTCTCGTTTGAACACGAGCTTGGCCACCATGATCCGCTGACCGATGTTTATAGCTTGGGGTTGTTGTTGGCCGCGCTGGCCTGCGGGCTGGATCTCAACGTGCCGGAAGAGTTGCAAACCTTTGTCGCCGGGCGCGACAACCTCTTCGCGATCAACGCGGCGCTGCATCCGGTGCTGGCCCGTGCCATCGTGCGCATGACCGAGCTCGATCGCCATCGCCGGCCGCAAGACCTGCCGGCGCTGGTCCGCAGCCTGGAAAACTATCGCGATCAAGCGGTCGAGTTGACGTTTGACCCGGCCCTGGCCGAAGGCTTTGGCCGCCGCGACCTGCGCGGCCGGCGGCAGCTTGTGCTGGGGCGATTGCGCGAGCGACTGTTCGATTTGTCGCGGCAAAATCGATTGCTGCACTTTCGGGCGACCGCGCATACCGTCAACCTGACCCATGCCTCGGTGCCGCTGTCGTTCGACGTGCGGCACATTCGGCCCGATCAGATTCTGGTTTGGAACGATGAGTTCGCGCGCGGCATATCGTCGGGCGAAGCGGTGTCGCTGAACAAATACCTCAATTTTTCGGAGGCGATTTACCTGCCCAGCGTGCTCGACGGCATTCGCTTGGAGGCCCGTCGCGACCAGACCGAATTCGGCTTCGCCCAACTGCGGCTGGTGATCTGTTTTTTGCGTTGGGCCGATCTCAAGCAATCACCGCCGGCGCGGTACGATTCGCCACTGGTGTTGTTGCCGGTCGAGTTGACCTTGCGAAAGGGCGTGCGCGATACCTTTTGGATCCAAGCCACGACCAACGAAGCCGAAGTCAACCCGGTGGTGCGGCATCAATTCAAACAGCTTTACGATGTCGATTTGCCGGAGACAATCGACCTCGCGCAGACCGACCTCAAGACGTTCTATGAATTTTTGTCGTCCCAGGTGCAAGCCAGTGAATCGGCGGTTCACGTCAAGCTGATTGAGCGGCCGCGCATCCGGCTGATTCACGAACGCGCGCAGCGGCGGCTCGATCTTTATCGCCGCCGCCAACGATTGGCCGGCCGCGGCGTGCGCAGCTTTTTGAATCTCGATTACAGTTACGACGCCAACAACTATCATCCGCTGGGATTGCGGTTGTTCAACGAGCGCATTCGCCCGCCCGGCACGCGGCTGCGCACGGTACTCGAAGGCGCTTCTCGACCGCGGCATTATTTTGACAGCATGATGGAGGATGGCCCTCCTGGGCCGTCCAGTAATAAAAGCGAGCCGATCGCCGATACTTCCGCAACCGAACGGGACGGCCTGGGAAGGCCATCCTCCGACGGCCAATCCTCCGACGGCCAGTCCTCCGACGGCCCATCCCCTGACGGCCAGTCCTCGGCGCCGGCGGTGGACGAAAAAGAACGGCTGCTCTACGCGCTCGAAGGCGAAACGGAAACGAACCCTTATACCTGGGAGTTCGATCTGTGCAGCGTGACGCTGGGCAACTTCCGCTATCGTAAGATGTCGCTGGTGCGAGATTATTCGGCACTGTTGGAACAAGAAGCTCCCAATCCGGCGTTCGACGCCATCTTTTCGCTCTCGCCGCGCGAGGTGGCGCTCGACGAGCCGCCGCCGCCGCCCTTGGAAGATCGTTACGACGTGGTGGCCTGCGATCCCACGCAGGCCGGTGCCATCGCTTTGGCGCGCGGCGGACGCAGCTATGTCATTCAAGGTCCGCCCGGCACCGGCAAATCGCAAACCATCACCAATTTGATTGCCGATTACGTGGCCCAAGGCCGCCGCGTGTTGTTCGTTTGCGAGAAACGCGCGGCGATCGACGTCGTCTTCTTGCGGCTGCGCGAGCAGGGCCTCGACGAGCTTTGTTCGCTCATTCACGACTCGCAATCCGACAAAAAGCAGTTTGTCATGGAGCTGAAGAACTGCTATGAGTCGCTCTTGGCGGAGTCGGGCAAGCGTCGCCAGAATCGCGAAAAAAAACGCGAAGCCACGCTCAAGCTGCTGCGCGAGCACCTGGCGCCCTTGGAGCGTTTTGGCCAGGCGATGTGCGGCGTACCCGAACGAGCCGGCGTGCCGCTACGGTCGTTGCTCGAACGGCTGATTGAACTGCGCGAGGTCACTCCCGCGCTCGACGCGCGGCAACTCGAGCGCGTCCCCTATTATGCCGCCTGGTCGTCGGCGCGCGGGCCGCTCAAGCGAATCTCCAATACGCTCGCCGAAATGCGCGGCGACGGCGTTTTGGCCCGCCATCCGCTGCGGCGCCTCCATGTTTCGCTGGCCGATGCGGAGCGTCCCATCGATCAAGTCAGCGCAGGGCTGCGGCTTACTCAGGCGGCCTTGGACGAAGTCGAGGCCGCCTTGGGCAAAGCACGGTTGCCTGCGGAATTGGCCAACACGGTGGACAAAGCGCGACAGCTTGTCGAGTATGCCCAGTTGGTCGAGCCGTTGGCCCGACTGGGGCAAATGCCGCTGCTCGACGCCTCCGGCCCGCGTGCGAAACTGCTGGCCAAACTGCTCAAGCAGTACCGCTCGGCCGACACGACTTATCGCAAGGCGCAGGAGGCGGCGCGAGGTTGGACGCAAAAACTGCCGCCGGCCGATGTTTCGACCGCGCTGGCGCAGGCCCGGCGGCTGGAGCAAACGCCGCTGGCCTTTCTGAAGCTCGATTGGTGGCGTCTGCGTTCCATCATCCGCCGTTCTTACAACTTTCGCGCGCATGCCGTGCGGCCCAGTTGGGTGCAGCTTTTGGAGTTGCTGGAAAAAGAATATCAGACGGCCGCCAAAGCGGCCGACGTGGCCGGGCAGGTCAGGCAGGAATTCGGCTACGAGGGCACGCCCCATGAACTGGCCGAATTGGTCGAAGAGTTGCGTGGCGCGTCGGAGCAGGTTTCGGGCGTCGTCGGCCGCCTGCGCGATCGGCTTTTGAAGCCGGCTGCCAAGCAGGACGAAGTGGCCGCGCTGGTCGCCGCGCGGCCCGCGCTCGACGGCTTTCAGCGCGAGCTTGACGCGATCGTCATGGACGCCCATCGCCGCGAGTTCGCGACGCTGCGCGGTGAATTGGCCGAGATGGAGGGCGCGTTGGGCGACCTGCCCGACTTCGTTTCTTGCCTGTCGGCGTTGGCGGAACTTCCCGCTGAGATCGCCGAGGCGGCGCGGGAGTTGCCGTTTGACCATACTCAGCTTGAAGCGGCCGCCGCGCGGCGCAGTCTGGAAGACGCCTATCGCGGCGACCGCGGCATTGCCAAGTTCACCACGGCCGCGCGCGACGAGCACGCCCGGCAGTTGGACGAAGCCTGCCGCGACTGGCGTGAGACGAACGCCGACGTCGTGCGCCAGCGCGTGCGGCAAAGTTTTTTTGAGCATGTGGCCGTCGCCAGTCAATCGGCGGCGCAACTGTCGGCGGAAGAAAAAGAATTCAAAAAGTCATACAACGCCGGCCGCCGCGAATTGGAGCATGAATTCGGCAAGAGCATGCGTTTCAAGTCGATTCGCGATCTGGTGGCCGGGCCGTCGGGCCAGGTCATTCGCGACCTGAAGCCGGTCTGGCTGATGAGCCCTTTGAGCGTGTCGGACACGCTGCCGCTGGACGAGCAGGTGTTTGACGTGGTGATTTTTGACGAAGCGAGCCAGATCACGGTGGAAGAGGCCGTGCCGGCGATCTTTCGCGCGCGGCAGGCGATTGTGGTGGGCGACGAGATGCAGTTGCCCCCCTCGGATTTTTTTTCCGCCCGCGGCGATCACGACGACGCCGACCGCCTCTTGGTCGAAGAAGGCGACGAGGTGGTGTCTTACGATCTCGACAGCGGCAGTTTTTTGAATCACGCCGTGCGCAATCTCGCCGCGCGCATGCTGGGCTGGCATTATCGCAGCCGCTCGGAGTCGCTCATCAGTTTTTCCAACCGGGCGTTCTATCAAGGCAAGCTGCTCACCGTGCCGGAAGAGCGATTGGCCGGCGCGGTGCGCGGCGAGCTGAAGGCCGCGTCCGCCGAAGACGCCGAGGGCTACGTCGACGGGCTGTTGGACCGGCCGATCAGCTTTCATTGGCTCGAGCACGGGCGATACGAAAACCGCCGCAACCAGCCCGAAGCGGAATACATCGCCCGGCTGGTGCGCGAGCTGTTGCGGCGCGAGACCGGGCTAAGCCTGGGCGTGATCGCTTTTTCGGAGGCTCAGCAGGACGAGATCAGCGGCGCGTTGACCGAGTTGGCTCGCGACGACGCCGATTTCCGCCGCCGCTTGGAGGCGGAGTACGAGCGCGAAGACGACGGGCAGTTTCAGGGCCTGCTGGTGAAGAATCTGGAAAACATTCAGGGCGACGAGCGCGACGTGGTGATTCAAAGCGTTTGTTATGGACGCGGCCCCGGCGGCAAGATGCTGATGAACTTTGGCCCGATCAATCGTAGCGGCGGCGAGAAGCGTCTGAACGTGGCTTTTTCGCGTGCCAAGCATCACATGGTGTTGGTCAGTTCGATCGTGGCGGCCGACATCACCAACGATTACAACGACGGCGCTGCGTGCCTGAAAAACTATCTGCGTTACGCGGCCGCCGTTTCAGCGGGCGACGCGGAATCCGCCAATCGTGTTTTAGCCGATTTATCGGACTGGCGTGGCGACGAAGCCGCCGGCGACAGCGCCCGTGCGGACGCGGTGCCGGCGCAATTGGCCGCCGCGCTGGAAGCGCGCGGCTGGCTCGTCGATCGTTCGGTGGGGCAATCGCACTTTCGTTGCGACCTGGCCGTGCGGGCGGCGGACGACGCGGCCTATCGGCTGGGCATTTTGATTGACACGGCGGCCTGGTACAGTCAGCCCGACGTATTGGAGCGCGAGTTGATGAAGCCCAAGCTGCTCGGCGCCTTTGGCTGGCGCGTCGCCCACGTGCTGACCAAAGAGTGGCACGAGGATCGCGATCGCGTATTATCGCGCTTGGAGCAACTGTTGCGTCGAGCGAATTGACGGGGTGATGCGAGGAGGGTTCAGGGTTCAGGATAATGTAGCGTCGGGCGGATTGAAGGGGTGATGCGGGATCTAAACCGTGGGGCGGGCCGCCGGCCCGTCTGGTAGCAAAAGACGGTTCGGCGAGCCGGTCCACGGTGGCCCGCTCAAAATCCGCAATGTCGGTCGGACTGGTTTGCCGTCGGCTTTGTTCCGCCACGATCTGGGCTTGTCCTTCGTTGTTCTGCATATCTCTCGTGTCAGCCGCGCAGCGGCGAAAGAATTTAGCCGTGGGCGTAAGCCCACGGAATCAATGAGGTAGATTAGGCAAGCCGCGCAGCGGCGAAAGAGCGCGGGGTGCGCACCACGCGCTCTTTCGCCGCTGCGCGGCTGGACGAATCGTTCACGTTCGTTTTCCGTGGGCTTGCGCCCACGGCTAGATTCTGCCGTCCCTACGGGACTAAAAACGGCATCGGACTTGTGTAGGACAACGAGGGCTTGTCCCAGTCGAGCGTTGATTGACAGGCTAATGAGCAAAGCCTCTACGCATCTTGCCCCGTGCCGGGCTTGTCCAGGTCGAGCGAATGATTGGCCGCCACCTGCGAGCACAACTATTGACAATGGATCCTTTCGCATGTTCAGATGTATGTATGGTGGGGCGAGCACGTCAACACCGGCTAGGACATGACCGAACGGCCCATTGGCAAGATCAGCCCATTTACACTTGGCGTCTTTGTCGTGACGCTGTTTCCCATTAGCGCTCTGCTCTGGCAGGTTCTCTGCGGCATCGCACAAGGTGCTCGCATGCCATTTGAAGACGCCGCGTTCGACGCGGCCGTTTATGTTATTGGCTTTCTGGCCGCTGCCGCCATCGGCCATGCGGCTACCCT
Organism: Pirellulales bacterium; assembly: GCA_036379555.1. Classification (GTDB taxonomy): domain Bacteria; phylum Planctomycetota; class Planctomycetia; order Pirellulales; family JAICIG01; genus DASSFG01. The sequence goes on from DASVGM010000278.1 coordinate 6,384, forward strand.
GATGATGCTACCGGCGGCACGCTCGCGAATGCTGACCGCTCGTTCTTGGCGCATTCCGGTTGCTTGCGGCATTGCGGTATCCGCCGCCGCCGCCACGTTGGTTGAGCCGACGACAGATGTTCTCGGCGACTTCATCGGGCACCGTCACGAGAACCTCATGTTGGCTGGCAGCGTGATCTTCTGGTCGGCGGCCGCGACAGCGACGATTGTTGGCATCGACGCGCTCGCGTTCCGATTGTCTTTCAGGAGGTCGCCGGATTAGACTGGCCTGGCGCCCGATGTTGGCGCCATTCCTGGGGGGTGTGCCTGCCTGCGGCATAGTTTTCCTGCTGTCGCTGGAAGCTGGCCCGGAACGGTATGACGATGCGGCTTAGCCCCATAATTCGGTTGTACTAGGTGCCAGCCACAGCCGCTGGGACGGGCGAATCCCTCTTCGGCAACCGGAAAACAGCCGAGGGCGGCCGCGCCACATTGCCTCATACGGCCTCATTCGCCGCCGCGCGCAGTGTAATTCCGCAGCCACTGTTTACCGTTGGCTTCCGACCGTTTACGATGATGGCATGGCAGTTCCGCAGGTGGTTATCGTCGGTCGCCCCAACGTGGGCAAATCAAGCCTCTTTAATTGGCTGATTCATCGTCGCGTCGCGATCGTCGACGATCAGGCCGGCGTTACGCGCGATCGGCTGACGCATCTGATGTGCGTGGGCGATCGCTATTTCGAGCTGGTCGATACCGGCGGCATGGGCATGGAAGACGCCGACAACCTGACCGCCCACATTGAAAACCAGATCGAAGCGGCGATTGAGTCGGCCGCCATCATCTTGTTTGTAGTCGATACGCGGGAAGGGCTGGTGCCGCTCGACGAGGAAGTGGCCAAGCGGCTGCGTTACACGAAGGTGCCGGTTCTCTGCGTCGCCAACAAGACCGACGCCGAATCGCTCGACTCTCAGGCCAACGAGTTCTATCGCCTCGGCCGCGGCAAGCTGGTGCGCGTGAGCACCCAGCAAAACCGCGGCCGGCAGGAACTGCTGGACGAGGTTTTTGAGCGCCTGCCGGAAAGCGACCAGGAACCGCCCGCCGAGCCTGTGATGAAAGTGGCCATCGTCGGCCGCCGCAACACCGGCAAAAGCACTTTTGTCAACACGCTGGCGCAGGCGGAGCGGATGATCGTCAGCGAGGTGCCGGGCACCACGCGCGACAGTGTCGACGTGCGGTTTGAGCTCGACGGCAAGTCGTTCATGGCCATCGACACGCCGGGCCTCAAACGCCGCAAATCCATCTCCAGCGACATGGATTTTTACAGCACGCACCGCGCCGAGCGCAGCATTCGCCGCGCCGACGTGGTGCTGCTCTTTTTCGACGCCAGCGAACGCATCAGCAAGGTCGACAAGCAGCTTTGCGATTACGTCGCCGGGCAATTCAAGCCATGCGTGTTTGTGGTCAACAAGTGGGATTTGATGGCCGGCAAACTGCCGACGGAAAAATGGGTGCATTACGTGCGCGATACCTTTCGCAGCATGCGCTACGTGCCGATCGCCTTCGTCACCGGCGAGTCGGGCAAGAACGTGAAGGCGCTGTTGAACCATGCGCAGATGCTCTTCAAGCAGGCCCGCACGCGCGTCGGCACGCCGGAATTGAACCGCTTGCTGAAAGCGGCGGTCGAACGCACCCCCCCGCCGCGCGACCGCAACCGCCAGCCCAAGATTTATTATGCCACGCAGGTCGGTGTGGAACCGCCCACGGTGGTTTTGTTTTGCAATCATCCCGGATCGATCGCCGAGAACTACCGCCGCTACCTGGTGGGCGTGTTTCGCGACAACCTGGCGTTTGGCGAAGTGCCGATCAAGCTCTACCTGCGCAAGCGCGAGTCGTCCGGGCCCGCCGAGGCGGCTCAGGACGAGAATCAGCCGGCGAGTCAATCCTAAGCGACGCGCCCAAAACTGCCACCGTGTGTTTCCGGGTGGTTTTTCACCATGACCAAGCGGCGAATTCTCGTTCTCATCGTGACGGCCCTGGCCGTCGCCGCCGCGATCGCCGCGCTGGTGTGGCTGCCGGTGGGCGCGGCTCTCGAACGCTTCGCCGAGAGCGTGCGCGACGCGGGCGATTGGGGGCCGCTGGTCCTGGCGACTCTCTATGTCGTGGCGACGGTTTTTTTCATACCGGGCGGCTTGCTGACGCTGCTGGCCGGTTTTCTCTTCGGCGTGGTGAAAGGCGCGGTCACGGTCGCATCGGGCAGCATCGTCGGCGCGATGGCCGCGTTCTGGCTGGGGCGCGGCGTGGCACATGATTGGGTACAGCGTCGTTTCGCCGCGAGCGAAACCTTTCGGGCCATTGACGCGGCCGCGACTCGACAAAGTTTCAAACTGGTGCTCTTGGTGCGCCTGTCGCCGATCTTCCCGTTTGTTTTCACCAATTACGCCTTCAGCTTGACGAAGATCCGCTTTCGCGACTTTTTATTGGCTTCCGCGATTGGCATGTTGCCGGCCACGGTGCTGTATGTCTATCTAGGCTCGCTGGCCCGGAGTTTGGCGGAGCTTGCCCGTGGCGATGTCGGCGGCGCCGGCCTGCGGAGCGCCGCCATCGCCTTTGGCCTGCTGGCGAGCGGGGCCTTGGTGTTCATCACCGCGCGCGCGGCGCGCTCCGCCCTGCGAGAAACGCTCCGCGACGAAGCGCGTTAGCGGTTAGGTAAAGACCTCACCGTGGGCTGCCAGGCGATGGCTGTGAATCACCGCGCCGGCTGCTATAATCGGTTGCAGCCACATGTCTCGACTGCCCCAGGTGGCGATAGCCAATGCGACCGATCTTGCACGAATCGCTCAACCGCCGTCATGTCACGCCGCCGCTCGCCGGCATGGCGGCGATGTTGTTGGTTGCTTCTTTCAGCCGGCCATGTGGCGGGCAAGTCGTCATGGCGGCGCCCGTCGCCGCGCAGGGCACCGACGAAAACGCCCAAAAAAGCCCGTTCACGCTGCCCGCCCAAAAAAGCGACGTGGCCGAATCGCTCGCCGAGTTCCATCGGCTGTCGGCCAAGGGAACCTTTGAGCGCGCGTTCAAGGAGTTGGAAAAAGTGCAGGCGGCCGACGCCAACGCGCTGACGCCCGCCGCCGACGGCCTCTATATGCCCACGCGGCTGGTCGTGCGGCGGTCGCTGGCCGAACTTTCACCCGCCGGCAAACAAGCCTACCGGCTCTTTCACGATGCCGACGCCAAAGCCCTCTTGGACTCGGCCCGCGGCAAAGACGAGCTGGAAAAACTACGCAAGGTCTTTAGCGACCATTTCGTGACCGCGGTGGGCGACACGGCGGCCGATCGTCTGGGCGACATCTATTTTGAGCAAGGCGAAATGGCGAAGGCCGCCGATTGCTGGCAGGCCGTGCTGACTTGGCGCCCCGAAAGCGCCATTCCGCGTGCGCGCTTGCTGGTGAAATCGGCGATTGCCGAGGCGCGTGGCGGCCATTGGAGCGCGTTCGCCGCGATCCAACGCGAAGTCGAGCAGCGGCATGCGGCGGAAATGGTCGTGGTTGGCGGCAAGCAAGTTGTCGCCGCCGAATATCTCGACGCCTTCGCGAAAAAACAGCAACCGCCGGAACAAATAGCGGCCGCGTCGGAAGCAGCCGTGCCTGATCTTCTGCTGCCGCCCGGCGATGCCCCGGCCTGGCAGTTTCGCATTCTGCCCCCGCGCGAAGCCGCCGCCTTCGCTCAAGTCGGCATGAACTGGGGCTGGAACCAGCGGTTTTCCGTGACGGAAATGGTGCCGGCCGTGGCTCGTGATGAGAAACGGGTGTACGTCAATTTCATGGGCTATCTCATGGCGCTGGATGTCGCGACCGGCAAGCTCTTGTGGCGCTCCGCGCGGTTGGCCGACCTTGGCACGAAGATGCAGCAGAGCCAATTTCACTTTCCCGAGCAATACAGCGTTGTCGTGGCGGGCGAAACGCTCTGGTGCGTCACGCGCGACGTGGCGCAAATCGGCCAGCAGGGCCAGCCGTTCCGCATCGGGCGTTGGGAGGCCGCCACCGGCAAGGCCGGCTGGAATTCGCAAAACGTCGGCGAGCTGCAGCAATGGAACTTCATGGGCCAGCCGTTGGTGGCCGGCGATCGCGTGTACCTGGCCGCCGCCAAGAATGGCCAAGGCGCGGAGTTGTATGCGTTGGCTTTGCAGGCCGCCGACGGCAAGCAACTTTGGGCGACGCGCCTGGGCACGCACCAATCCGACCCGACGCAGATGTGGCAGCGCCGCAGTCCGCAGCCGGCGTTGTTGCTGGATGGCGGTAGGCTTTATATCGACACGCAGGCCGGCGCGATCGTCGCGCTCGACGCCGCGGCCGGCGCGATCGACTGGGGTTTTGCCTACGACTCATCGGCGCCCGACAATAACAATTGGTACAACCAGCCCGCGCAGTTCACCACGGCGGCGCCGCCGCTGCTGGCCGAAGGCACGCTCTACGTGAAGGGGATGCGTTCCGATCGGCTCTATGCGATTGACGTTTCGGCGCCCAAGCTGCGTTGGAAGCGGCCGGTCAGCGAGTCGTCGATGTTGGCGGGCGTCGATCGCGACACGCTTTATCTGAGCGGCGATGAAGTGCTGGCCATCAACCTGGCCGACCAGAAATTGAAATGGGCCAGCCGCTTGCCCAGCGGCACCGGCTGGATTCGCCCGTTGCTGACGGCCGACCGTTTTTATCAATTCACTTCGCGCGGCGTCTTTGAGCTCGACAAGGCCAACGGCGACACGGTGCGCTTGTTTCGCGGCAGCGATCTCGATTCGCTGGGCGGCATGCTGTTTACGCAGCGCGGCCGGCTGTTGAGCGTATCGAATTTGGCGATCACGGCGTATGCTTTGGAGGGCCCGGCACGGGCCGCAGCCGCACAGGCGGCGCAGCGAGTTACACTCCGCGTGTGTTTTACTTTGCTTGACAACAATGCTGATTTAGAGGCCACGCCCCATGCGGTTCACTAGAATGATACAAAAAACGCCGGCCGCCCCATTCTCCGGCCGCCTGCGCGCCGAATGCAAACGGCCTTGCGCCTTGTTGCTGGGCGCCGGCTTATGCTTGCTGTTGGCCGCCCCGCGGGCCGAAGCGCAAATGGTCACGGCCGATGCCGGCCATACGCCGGGCATCACCGTTTATGGCACCGGCGAAACCATCGCCAAGCCCGACCTGGTGGAGATCAGCCTGCGGGCGGTCGCCTCCGCCGAACTGACCGGCGACGCCATCATCAAATATCGCGACACCAAGCGCCGCACGCTGGAGGCTTTCGACAAACTCAAGCTCGACAAGCTGCAAATCGAGGAACTGGGCGTTTCGCTTTCCGATCAGGCCTCGGTCGAGGCCATGCAGGCCATGTGGCGGGGCGGCATGCAAACGACCAACGTCAAGGCCAAGGTGGAAATCTCCAGTGCCTTGCAGTTGCGGCTGGCCGGCATTCGCGAGATGAAGCCCGAACAAGTGATGGAAATGGTGGGCAAGCTGCTTGATACGGCCAAGGACTCAGGCGCCAGCATCGGCCCCACGCCGGCCGAAATGAACATGGCCTGGCGTTACGGACAGCAGGCCAACAGCACGCTGGTGCGGTTCATCGTGCGCGACCTGAACAAGCTGCGCGAGGAAGCCTACGAAAACGCCGTGGAAGACGCCCGCAAGCGTGCCCGGCGGTTGGCCAAGCTCAACGGCATCACGCTGGGCGACGTGCTGGGCGTGCAAGAAGTGCAGGTTTCGGGCGACGATCAACAAGTGGTAACAACGCCCTGGGGTCAAACAATTCCTTCCAGCAAGAAGGCCAGCGAGCCGGAGATTTCCTCCGAGCAATTCGCCGACATACCTTTTCGCGTCAAGTTGTTGGTGCGGTTCAGTATCTTGCCGGCGGAAGCGAAGACCGCGCGAAATTAACTCTGAAATTAAAGGAAAAACCACAGAGACACAGAGACGGGATGAGGGATGAGGGATAAACGATGAAGGTTGAAGGAACATTAGTCAGTGTGCGATGTGTCCACGTTCGAGCGCGTCTCAAGAACCGTGGCGAGACACGGTCGATAGGGAACGGAGCAATTCTGTTCGACGTTCTCAGCGCCAGTCATCCTTCATCCCTCATCCCTCATCCCTCATCCCTCCTCGGTGTCTCTGTGTCTCTGTGGTTCCATCTCTTTCTTTGCGGCATTGCATCCGGCGCAGAGGTTTTACCCAAACACATCACCCCGCAAACCTTGAAGGCCGTCAAGGCGGGGCTTGATTATCTGGCCCGCACGCAGGCGGGCGACGGCGGCTGGCACGATGGCAGCGGCGGAGAAGCGTACCCGGTCGCCTGCACGTCGCTGGCCGGCATGGCTTTTTTGGCGCACGGCCACACGCCCAGCCGCGGCCATTACGCTCCGCAAATCACTTCGACGGTCGATTACCTCGTCGGCTGCTCGACCCCTTCCGGCATGTTGACAGGGCCGAACGAAGAATCGGGCCGGCCCATGCACGGGCATGGTTTCGCCTTGTTGTTCCTGGCTTCCGTGTATGGCATGGAAACCAACGAAGCGCAACGCGCCAAAACGCGCGAAGCGGTTGACTCGGCGGTGTTGCTCACGGCTCGCGGGCAAAGCGGCGCCGGCGGCTGGACGTACACTCCCGGCGACGGCGACGAAGGCTCGGTGACGGTCACGCAGGTGCAGGCGCTGCGCGCCGCGCACAACGCGGGCTTCGTGGTGCCCAAGGGAACCATCGAGCAGGCCGTGCGTTACATCGACCGTTGCAGCACGCCCGAAGGCGGAATTTGCTACTCGCTCTTTTCCGGCGGCGGGCCGCGTCTGGCCATTTCCGCCGCCGCCGTGGCCACGCTCTACAACGCCGGCGAGTTCGACGCGCCGGTCGCCGAGCGTTGTCTCGATTATGTTTGGCGGCAATTCAAGGGGCAGACCGGCTGGAGCAAAGGCGGCGGCCACGACTACTACACTCACCTCTACGCTTCGCAGGGCTATTACCTGGCCGGAGACAAATACTGGGACGAATATTTTCCCGCCGCGCGCGATCAGTTGTTGCAAATGCAAGACACCGCCGAAGGCTCTTGGAACGGCGACGGCATCGGCAAAACCTACGGCACGGCTATCGCGCTGGTGATTTTACAGTTGCCGTATAAGTATTTGCCGGTTTATCAACGCTGACAAGCGGCGCATGTCGCTCCCAAAAGGCGCCGTGCAGGCTATGACAGCGGTACCGGCAGGAACAAACTCAAGCGGTCGCCAAACACCGGCTCAAACCCGTGTTTTTCATAGAACGCCGCGGCGGTTTCATCTTTTGCGTGTACAAGAAGGAGCTTCAACCCAGCAATTTCAGCGGCCTGCATCGTCCGCAAGATTGCGTCTTTGAGTAGCGCTCTGCCCAGCCCTTGTCCCTGTTCGCGGCGATCTACGGCCAGGCGCGCGAGCAGCATGACCGGAACGTCGTACTTGCCTAACCCTTTAACGAGCTTCGCCGGCAGCAGGCTTGGGTTGAGTGAGGAATAAACAAGTGAATAGTATGCCACGACCGCAACTTCGGCCACGCGAGTAGTGACATAGCTACGAACAATGCCTCGCTTCTGGTTTTGCAAGGCATAGCTGCGAAGATAAACGTTGAGGGCAGCCACACCGCAATCGAATGCCGTCTTATCGTGGCGACCGTCCAAAACGCATATCGGCGAATAGGTGGATTCAGCCATCCAGAATCGATCGCTCTGAAAGTAGCTTGCGGACGGCCTCGACGCGGGTCGCAGGCGGATCATCGAGCGTTTTAAAGATGTGGGCGATCTGTTTTTTGCTAAGCGATATTGGTTGCTCGTCAACCAGAAGCTCCGTTGCCACTTGATAAGCGTTTTCGAGTACAAACTCGCTCAGGGTATGACCCAACTGCTTCGCGGCGCGCGCAATGACCGCCTTGCGCGACGCATCAACACGGATGCTCAACCGGGTTTCCTTGTTCTTGGATGGAAGGCGGGCTTTTGCCATATGGATACCTCTCTTTGTATTCCCAATGTACGCCCAATTCAATCTCAATGCAACCGCTTCATTTCAAGGCAGCGTGGACGCCATCGTTGCTGGTACAGCGACAAACATGCTCAGGGATCAGCGGAATGCAAAACAGGCGGCGTACTCAGGACATCAAGGATGAGCCTCAGAGCCTCGCCCGGTTGAATTAGTTTCTGCCGCTCTGCCTTGGTCAAGCCGTTGGCGATTTCGCCAGCGAAGTGAGACGGAGCAATCAGCTCATGGATGCGATTCCGATATCCGTCGCGCAGCCGCAGTGCCGCGGGCGTCAGCGGCCGCGGGATAACCCAACACATTGCCACCGAAGCGTCGAGGATGTATCTCACGGTTCCTCGTCGTCGAGCAAATCCTGGAACATGCCATCCGCGATGACTCCGTGTATCCGCCGGATCTCGTCCGTGATGCGCTCGGCGCGATCATGTACGCGCCGCGCAACCTCAGGATCGAGAGCCTGGCCCTCGAAGGCATGGCGAAGAACTGCTTCCGCATCCGCCCGTTCCTGGAGGTCGACGTCGTTGTTGCTCGTCTGCGTGCTCATGCTGACAGTATACCAGACGAAGCAAACAGCATAAAGCCGTGCAATGCCATGAGCAAGACAGCGGTTGAACCTTATCATCTTCGGCAAGGTAGCTTATAATGCTTGGAACCACCCCACCCCATTCACCCCCGCCGGAAACGCCACCAATGCCCAAACGCCCCGATCGACGCCAATTCCTCAAGCAAACCGCTCTGGCCGGAGCCGCCTGCGCGGGAAGTGGTTTTTTCAGCAGCCTGGCGGCGGCCGAAAGCAAATCGCCCAATGAAAAACTCAATATCGGCGTCATCGGCACCGCCAATCAGGCGCGGTTCACCATCGGCAACATCAAGCGAGAAAACGTCGTCGCGCTGTGTGACATCGACGACAAATATCTCGGCAAGGCGAGCGAAGAATTCCCCCAGGCCAAAACCTACCACGACTTCCGCAAACTGCTTGAGCAATCCGGCATCGATGCCGTGACGGTCTGCACGCCCGACCATATTCACGCGCCGGCCACCATGATGGCCTTGCGGCTGGGCAAGCACGTGTACTGTGAAAAACCGCTGACGCACAATGTCTGGGAAGCGCGTCTGCTGGCCGAAACCGCCGCCAAGGCGAAGGTGGCCACGCAGATGGGCACGCAAATCCACGCCGGCGACAACTACCGCCGCGTGGTCGAAATCATTCAGTCGGGGGCCATCGGGCCGGTGCGCGAAGTGCATACCTGGGCCGGCCGCGCCTGGGGCGGCGGCGATCGTCCCAAGGAAACGCCGCCGGTGCCGCCCCATTTGCACTGGGATCTCTGGCTGGGGCCAGCGCCGGAGCGTCCGTACCATCCAACCTATCTGCCGGCCAACTGGCGTAAGTGGTGGGATTTTGGCGGCGGCAATATCGCCGACATGGCGTGCCACCACATGGACCTGCCGTTCTGGGCGCTCAAGCTGCGGGCGCCGATTTCCATTGAGGCCGAAGGGCCGGCGGTGCATCCTGAAACCTGCCCGCTGGGCCTGATCGTGCGCTATGAATACGCCTCGCGCGGCGACTTGCCGCCCGTCAAGCTCACCTGGTACGACGGCGACAAAATCCCCGCGCAGATTCACGGTCTGCCGACCGGCGGCGGCGGCAACCTGTTCGTCGGCGACCGCGGCAAACTCTGGGCCGACTATGGCCGCTGGCAACTTTACCCGGAGAGCGACTTCGCCGGTTACAAGCCGCCAGAGCCGACGATTCCGCGTTCGATCGGCCATCATGCGGAGTGGCTGCTGGCCTGCAAGACCGGCAGCCCCACGACGTGCAACTTTGATTACTCGGGCGCCTTGACCGAGGCGGTGTTGCTGGGCAATGTCGCCTTCCGCACCGGTCGGCGGCTGGCCTGGGACGCCGCCGCGCTCAAGGCCGCCAACTGCTCCGAGGCCGATCAGTTTTTGCGCCGCGAGTATCGCAAAGGTTGGGAACTGGCGTAGTTGACGCCACCCTACGCGCCGTCGGCGGGCGCGGCCGCGGGCTTGGCTTGCATCCGCGCGGAGCCGACCCGGCCTTCGGTTTTGTCGTCGAATTTGAAGCGGCCGTGGATCTTGATGGTGTAGCGATGGCCCATGCCTTCGCCCGACCATTTTTCAAATTGCTGATTGGTATAGCGGCAGAACTCCGCGGCGTCTTCAAAGTCGTGAAACTCGAAGCGCTCGATGACGACGGTGTTGCTGTCGTCTTTCAGGTCCGCGCCGCGGCGGCTGGCCACCTGCTTGCCGCGCACGCGCTTGGACCAGGCGCAAAACGTATGGGCATGCGGGGGCACCATCGCCTTGGGATACGTCAATTGCACGGTCCAGGCTTGGCGATGGCGGCTATGGCCAAAAATATCGTTCATGGCTTTTCTCTGTTCGTGGCTGGCCTTTTATCGCACTCCATCTTCAGACTAGGATAAAATAGCGGTTTTGCCCACCACGATTTTGGTGAATTGCCGTCAACAGGCCCGTTTACACGGACTGCGCCGTCTTTTCCGCGCCGGCGATCTCCGCTCTTACCCCCAAAAACATGGAAATTGAAACAACCGTCAGCCGCCCTCGCAAACGGCCGCTTCCCTGGAAAAAAGCCGCCTTGGCAACCGTGCTGGGCCTGGCGCTGGCCGCGGTCTTCGCTTGGCGCGTGATGTTTTACATGCCGGGCGAAAGTTTCTCCGGCGAGTTGCCCCCCATTTCCGCCGCCGCCGGCGCGCCACGGGCGGGGCCTTCGCTGGTGGATGGATTAAAGCGAGACGTGACCACGCTGGCCGTGGAAATCGGCCCGCGCAATCTGCGCCGTCCGGCCAAGCTGGCCGCCGCGGCGAAATTTGTCGAGCAAGAGTTCGCGCGAGCGGGCTACCATCCGGCCAAGCAAACCTATCAGGTGGAGGGCCGCGATTGTTGGAATATTCAGGCCGAGATTCGCGGCACTCGTCAACCGGATGAAATCGTGCTGGTGGGCGCCCACTACGATACTTATGACACCACGCCCGGCGCCGACGACAACGCCAGCGGCACGGCGGCCATGCTGGCGTTGGCCCGACGTTTTGCCCGCGGCCGGCCGGAGCGCACGTTACGTTTTGTGGCTTTCACCAATGAGGAGCCGCCTTACTTTCAGCGTGCCACGATGGGGTCGTTGGTTTATGCTCGAGCGTGTCGCCGGCGCAATGAAAACCTGACGTGCGTGCTCAGCCTGGAGACGATGGGCTATTTTAGCGACGCGGAGAACAGTCAACAGTACCCGTCGCCGTTGAACTTGATTTACCCGTCGACAGGCAACTTTATCGGCGTGGTGGGAAACGTGGCCTCGCGGCCGTTGGTTCACACGGTGGTCGCCTCGTTGCGGCGGCACATTGATTTTCCGAGCCAGGGCGGCGCGGTGCCCGACGTGGTGGATGGCGTCGGCTGGTCAGACCATTGGTCATTTTGGCAGGAAGGGTATCAGGCGGTGATGATCACCGACACGGCGTTGTTTCGCAATCCGCACTATCACCGGCCGAGCGACACGCCAGGCACGCTCAACTTCGATCACCTCGCCCGCGTCGTCATGGGTCTGGAAGGGGTGCTGCGCGAAATGACCACGCCGGCCGGCGAGTCGTCGCCGGCGAAGAAACAAGAATGAAAACAGCCCGGCGCGAGACAAAGCTCGCGCCGGGCAGGACCAAAGCGAAAACGCGGTTTCGCGTGCGGCTCTCAGGCCATGTCCTTCAAGTTCTTCAACGGAGCGACCTTGATCTTCTTCGAGGCCGGCTTGGCGGCAATGTCTCTCATCTCGCCCGGCTTGAACGGATTGGGAACGTTCTTCTGGGCCGGCTTGGCGGGCACGTTCTTGCGCGAGATCTTGACCAAACCAGGAATCTGAAAGACGCCGGGGCCTTTGCCGGTCATCGCTTTCTGGATTTCCTTGGAAAGGGCGTCGAGCACGGCGACCACGTCCTTCTTGTTGAGACTGGTTTCTTCAGCGATAGCATTGAGAACTTCGCTCTTGCTGGGGGCTTTAGGCTTCTTGGCGCCCGAAGCTCCTGGTGCGGGGGCTTTCGCCATAATTTTGCGATCCTCCTGGGCGGGAACTAGTGAAATGGGTAACAAAACGCAATTTGGTCCGTTTGTGTGGACGCGATGATTAAAATCGACATTCGGGAAAAAGCAACCCAAAAAGTGGCCTGGAAGGCAAAATTTCGCAAAATTCATCCTCCGGCGGCGACTTTCGCTACAATGGAAGCAGGTTGCCATGCGGCCCGACTGCCAGATAACATAGCCCAAAAAAGCCCGGCAGGGAGCGTTTTTTGCCCAAAAAACTTGCGACTTCGCCGGCACGCGGGTCTTTCGCCGGGCCGATTGCCAACCCCGATCAAGCCGTGTAAGCTATTGATAATTCAAGAGTTACAGTCCGCAGGAGTGCCACAATCGTGACGCACGGAAGGAAGCCACACGCCCAATCGTTTCGACTCATTCTCTTGTTGCCGGCGCTGGCGGCGACCTGGCTGGCGGCCAGTTGGCCGGCGGCGCCGGCTCAGGCCCAAATCGGACCTCGACGCTTGGCGCGCCCCGCTTTGCGAAAGGGCGGCCAAGAAGAGGAGTCGCTCGACAGCGTCTTCTTTCCGCCCGACCGCGAAACCATGCAGCACCTGGCACGCGCCGCCGAACTGGTTCAAGACAAACGCTACGGCGAAGCCGCCCGCTTTCTCAATAGCATTCTCGACAAGCCGGAAGACTCGTTCTTTCAGCCCGATCGCGGCCGCGCCACCTTTCGCAGTCTGAAGCAAGAGGCGCAGCGCATGATCGGCGAGCTTGGCGAAGAAGGCCGGGCCTCTTACGAACTGCAATACGGCGCCGAAGCGCGGCGGCTGCTGGACGAAGCCGTCGCCCAAGGCAGCCGCGCCAAGCTGACCGAGGTGGCCAGAAAGTTTTTTCATACCGCCGCCGGCTACGAAGCGACTTACCTGGTCGGTCTGGCCGAAATGCAACGCGGTCAACCGTTGGCCGCCGCGCTGTGCCTGGAGCGCTTGCGCGGCTCGCCCGGCGCCGCCCGGCTCGAGCCGACGTTAACTGTCGTCACGGCGGTTTGTTGGCAACGCGCCGGCCGCGCGGAGCAGGCCGTAACGATGCTGCGCGAAGTGCGTCAGGCGTTTCCCGACGCCGAGTTTGAACTGGCCGGCCGGCGGACCAAGATTTTTTCCGCCGCTGCCGAAGCCGCCGCCTGGTTGGCTACGGCCGCCGGGCCACATGGCGCGCCGGCGGCTCTCGCCGTGGCGCGCGAGTGGACGCTCTATCGCGGCGGCGCGGCCCGCAATGCCGTGAGCGAGGGAAGCAGCCCGCTGCTCAATCGGCGTTGGTCGGTGCCGGTGGCCGATGGCCGCGATTTGGAAGAGATGCTCGATAAAATCTATCAAGATAATCTGGAGCGTGGCACGCGCGTCTTGCCGGGCTTGCACCCCTTGGCCGCGCGAGATTACGTGCTCATGCGATCGTTGACCGGCCTGGTTGGTGTGGACCTCCGCACCGGCAAGCGTGTTTGGGCCTCGACCGAAAAAACGGTGGACGACCTGATTGAAGCCCTGCCGCGGCAGCCCGGTCAAAACGCCATGCCCCTGAGAACCTGGCTGGAGCGCCGCGCTTGGGACAACGCCGTGTATGGCACTTTGAGCAGCGACGGAGAATACGTCTATTCCATTGACGACCCGCCCGCGACTGGGCATCAGCCGAGCGACGAATTGAACAACGTCGAACGCGGCCAGCCGGGGCAAATCTTCTTCAATCGGCAGTTTGGCGCGCCGCCGGTCGAAGCTGCGGGCAACGAGTTGAACGCCTACGAAATCGCCTCGCAAGGCAAATTGGTTTGGGTGGCCAACGTCGAGCAGGCGGGACTCACCGGCGTTTTCTTTCTGGGTCCGCCGTTGCCGGTGGGTGGCTCGCTTTACGTCTTGGGAGAAGCCAAAGGCGAGGTGCGGTTGTTCGTGCTCGATCCGCGCAGCGGGGTCGTGGAGTGGTCGCAGCAACTCGTGATTACCGATTCCAATCCGGTGGAAGATCATCTGCGGCATGCGGCGGGCGCCATGCCCTCCTATTCCGACGGCATTCTGGTCTGCCCGACCTCCGCCGGCGCCGTGGTCGCGGTTGATCTGACAACTCGTTCGCTGCTGTGGGGATTTCAATATCCCAAGTCGTTCGAGGGCAACATGGCGATGAACCGGCTGATGCAGTTCCGCTTTCAGCCGATGCCGCAAATGCATGACAACGACGACCACGACCGTTGGACCGACGCCAGCGTGACGCTGGCCGAGGGCCACGCCATTTTCACTCCGGTCGAGTCGTCGGAGATTTTTTGCGTCAGTCTGACCGACGGCAAGTTGAAGTGGCAGAAGCCTCATGAAGACGGTCTGTATGTGGCCTGCGTGAATGAGGGCAAAGTCGTTGTGGTGGGCAGCCGCTCCGTGAAGGCGCTGCGTTTGGCCGACGGCGAATCGGCCTGGGGCGAGGCGGCCCTGGCCCTGCCCTCCAACAGCACGCCCAGCGGACGGGGCTTTTATAACCGTGGACGTTATTATCTGCCGCTCAGTTCGGCCGAAGTGGCGGCCATCGACCTGGCGGACGGCCGCATTGTGGCCCGCAGCCGCTCGCGCAGCGGCACCGTGCCCGGCAATTTGATTTGCTACCACGGCGCCGTGATTTCGCAAGGCGTCGACCGCGTGGAAAGTTTTTATCAGCTCGACGAGTTGCGCGATCAAGTGGCCAAAGCGCTCCAGGAGCATCCCGACGATCCGCAAGCCTTGGCGCGGCAGGGTGAGTTGCTGTTGGACGAAGGCGAATATGTGGAGGCGGTCAAGCAATTGCGTCGCAGCCACGAACTGGCGGCCGGGCCGCGCACGCGCGAGCTGCTCGTGGGCGCGATGTTGGAAAGCCTGCGGCTTGATTACGCCGGCAACCGCCAGCTTGTGCCCGAAATCGAAAAACTGGCCGATCAGCCTGCGCAGCACACCGCGCTGGCGCGCTTGATGGCCAGCGGCCTGCAAAAAAACGGCGAGTTGGTGCCGGCCTTTGAGGCTTATTTGAAGATGGCGGATTTATCGACGAGCTCCGGCGACATGGAGCGCGTCGACAGCGCCCTCTCCGTCCGCCGCGATCGCTGGGTGCGCGCCCGGCTGGCCGAATTGCAAGAGTCGGCCACGCCTGACCAGCGGCGGCAGATCGACGCGCTGTTGGAAAAGGCGTACGCCGCCTGCCTTGACGGCGACGATGCCGGGCGGCTGAAAAACTTTGTGCTCTACTTTGGTTACCATCCTCTGGCCGACCAGGCGCGCGAACAATTGGCCGGCCGCGCGATGGAAGGCAAAGGCACCGTGGCCGCACACGATTGGTTGGAGGCCGAGCACTGGCTGCGGCAGCTTGAGCGCAGCGCCGACGCGGCGCGATCGCGCGCCGCCGCGGCCCGGCTGGCGCGGCTCTGCGCCACGGCCGAGCGCTGGTCCGACGCGGCCGTTTATTACCGCCGCTTGACCGGCGAATGGGCCGACGCCGTCTGTCTCGACGGCAAAACCGGCCGCGAATTCGCCGCCGAGTTGCCGGGCCAAGAGCAGTTGCACGCCGCCGCCAACGACGCCGATCCTTGGCCCAAGGGCAAAGTGATGGTACACAAGGAAGACGGCCAGGGCATGAATCAAGGCCGCGCGACCTTGGTGGAGTTTCGCGGTTCGCCCGGCCCGTTTTATCAATACGCCACCGTCGAGGTGGAAACCAGCATGCAGCATCAACTGATCGGCCGCGACGGGCTGGGCCACGAGCTCTGGCGGCTGCCGCTCAGGGACCGCAACGATCCGAATAATTTTGGCTTCAACCCGGCCATCAACTACGTGCGGGCGGACGGCCATTTGCTGCTGGTCTCACTCGGCTATCAAGTGGTGGCCATCGACACGCTGGGCGCGCCCGGCTCGCGCGCCAACATTCTCTGGCGGCAAGATTTGAGCGAAGCCGTGGCGGGCCTGCCGCGGCATGTCGGCATCAACATGCAGGCGGCCGCCATGCCCTGGGGCGGCGGGCAACGGCTGCAAGCCGTCGATTCCAACGGCCGGCCCTTGGGAAACACAAGTCCGCTTTCCAGCGATTGCGTTTGCTTCCAGCGCATGCGCAACCTGATCGCCGTCGATCCTTTGACCAAGAGTACGCTCTGGACGCGGCAAGACGTGCCTTCGGGCAGCGAGCTTTTTGGCGACGACGAGTTGTTGTTTGTCGTGCCCGCCGCGCCGGCCAACGCCACCGAGGCGATGGTCTTTCGCACGCTCGATGGAGAGTCGTTGGGTCGGCGCGACGTGCCGCCGGCCGATCAACGCATTTTCACCATTGGCCGGCTCGTGCTCGCCTGGGAGTTGACCGGCGAGAGCGAAGGCACGCTGCGCTTGTTCGACGCCTGGAAACAAGTCGATTTGTGGCGCAAGCCGTTTGACGCGCGGGCGCGTTTTTGGCCGGTCGCCGACGAAGCCCTGGCGGCGATGGACACGCGCGGCCGCTTGACGGTGTTGTCGCTGCCCGACGGCAAGCCGACCATCGAAACGCAGCTCGATAAAGAGCCGGCTTTGCAAGACATTTACCTGCTGCGCTCGCCCCACACCGACGTGCTGATTACGAACCGCTCCACGCAGCAGCGCGCGAACATCAACGTGGCGGCGATGGCGGTGCCGCCGGGCATGGCGGCCGTGGTGAACGGCGCCGCGTATGGTTTCGATCGCCGCACCGGCCAGCGGTTGTACAAGCAAACGCTGACGCAAAAAGGGCTGCTCTTGGGCCAGCCCGCCGCATCGCCGCTGTTGGTCTTCGCCGCCACCACGCAAAGAATGCGCAACAACAACGCCCAGCCGATGAAAGGCGAATTGACCTGTCTTGACAAGCGGACGGGCAAGATCGTCTTGCAGCAAGAGCTGGACCAGGCGTTGAACATGCTGGAAACGTCTTGCCGTCCCGATAAGCTGGAAGTCATGGTGCGAACTCCGGTGCAGACGTTTCACATCAAGCTGACCGACGAGCCGGCCGAGGTGCCGCCCGCCGAAGCGCCGCCAGGCGAGAAGAAAACCTCCGCGGTCGGCGGCGCGGGCCGCGCCTTATCACGGGCCTTGGGCCGCGCGCTGACGGAGCCGGACAAAGAGGGCGGCAAGTAACCGTCCGCACTCCAAGACGACCGCGGCTGCCAAAGAAGGATGGCCTGCCGAGGCATTCGCCGCGGATCGTGACGGGCCAGGAGGCCCATCCTGGCCTGCGCAAACTGCCCCGCTTTGATACGATAACGAGTTCAAA
>DASVGM010000279.1:0-2976 GCA_036379555.1 Pirellulales bacterium
CCGTTGATGGAATGATGCACGATCGCCTCGCGCAAGGGCGCCGTGTCTTTTCCCAACAAGGCCGGCAAGATGCTGACACTGTCTTCTCCCGCTTCGGCAGGCAGCTTTAGGTCAATCACGTCGGCCAACGTGGCCAGGAAATCGGTCAAGCAGATCGTCTGATCGCTCTGACTGCCCGGAGCGATCTTGCCGGGCCACCGCGCGATGAACGGCACGCGATGCCCGCCATCGAAAATGTCGGCCTTGTAGCCGCGAAAACGGTAGCTGGGAAAATGGCCCTTGGCGGCCAGTGTCTTAAAGTCGGCCGTGGGCGAGCAGCCATTATCGCTGGTGACGAAGATCAAGGTGTTGTCAGCGATGCCGCCGGCCTCAAGCGCCGCCAGTACGCGGCCCACAGTGTCATCCACCTGCATGACGAAATCGGCATAATCGTTGATACCGCTTTTGCCTCGCCACTCGTCGCTGGGAGCGACCGGCGCGTGAGGGGCGTTCAGCGGAAAATAAAGCAAAAACGGCTGGCCGTCGCGCGCGGCGGCGGCGCGCTCGTCGATATAAGCCACCGCCTGCTTCGTCAATTCGGGCAAAACCTTCACGGCTTCAAAGTCGTCGCCCGCCGGCCCGGTGCGCCAGATTTTCTTTTCGCGTGTGGGTATTTCAGTAAAGCGATCGTTCTGGATAAACAAATAGGGCGACATATCGAGCGAAGCGCTGATGCCGAAATAATGATCAAATCCCACTGTGTTGGGGCCGGACCTGATCGAACCGGCATAATCGACATCCCAGGCCCTGGCATATCCTTTGCCGAAATTCGCGTGATCGTCGGCGACGCCGCCGTCTTTGAGCGGAATGTCGAGGCCCAAATGCCATTTGCCGACGCACGCCGTCGCATAGCCGCGCGCTTTGGCCAGCGAGCCGATGGTCATTCGGCCCGGCTCGATCAGCGGACGCGAATAGCCCCCCAGCACGCCGCTTTTCAGCCGCGTGCGCCAGGCATATCGTCCGGTGACCAGGCCATAGCGCGTGGGCGTGCAAACGGCCGAGCCTGAATGGGCGTCGGTGAAAATCATTCCCTCGCTCGCCAGGCGGTCGAAATGGGGCGTGGCGATCTTGCCATCGGGATTCAGGCAGCGCACGTCGCCATAGCCGAGATCGTCAGCCAGGATAACAATGACGTTGGGGCGCAGGGCCGCTTGTGCCGCCGAATGGCAAAGCAGACTCAAGAGCGACAACAAGATTGCTTGGCGTGGCATGGTGCTCAAAGTATAAGTGGGTTTCCGCATGAACTACAATAATCCATTCAAACGCACGCCAATGCAAGCCGTCACCGCCCAAGAGCATCGCCATTTCATCCCTCGCGCACGATGCTTATATAGCGCGCGGGCGGAAATGAACTTTGATCGCCGCCGCCACGTCGCCGGAATTGGGCTGCGCACCAACGCACTTGACCCAGCCGAAACGACGAACACCCCCCTTGTGGCCAACTGCCCGATTCGGGCAGTTGACGCCGCGCGTCTTCCACCACCCCCTGTCCAACAGAGGAGAGGCCACCGGTACTCTGCCCCAGAGGGCGCCCTGTTCCACATCGCCTCATTCGTGGCCGCATTTTCGAGCTTACTGCTCGCCGCCTGCGCAATGGCTGCCCCGCCAGCGAGCGACCAGGATTGGGCCACGTACAACTACGATGTATCCGGCAGCCGTTTCAATCGCGGCGAGACGGCGCTCGATCGCACCAACGTGGCGCGTCTGGAAGAAAAATGGCGGTTTCCGCCGCCAGGCGCGAAGTTTGAAATCGGCGCCGTTCACGCCACGCCGATCGTGGTGAATGGCGATGTTTATTTCGGCACCGCCACCGATCCGGCGTTCTATAAGCTGCGGCCTGATGGCACGCTTTGCTGGCAATATCGCAACCCGCGCTATGGCGATACCCAACCGGCCGCGCCGCGCGATGAAGGCGAGCGACATGCCCGCTTTCAATCGGCCGCCAACGGCGTGATGTGCTCGGCCTTGGTCACCGGCGATACCGTCTACTTTGGCGATCGGGGCGGCTGGTTTTACGCCCTCGATCGCGCCACCGGCAAAGAACGCTGGAAGCTGAGCGCCCGAGCGAAAAGCTTTCCCGGCAGACATCGCCTGAACGTCTTTTTCGCATCGCCCATTCTGGCCGACGGCAAACTGATTGTGGCGGGCGGCACCTTGGAGCAGGTCGTTTCGGCCTTGCCTCTTTATCGCGGCAACAACGGTCGTGGCTTCGTGATGGCGCTCGATCCGGCCGACGGCGCGGTCCTGTGGAAATACGACGTGGGGCCTAAGCCCGCACCGCTCGACCCGCCAATCACCCTGCACGACGCCTGGGGCGACCATACGTTTTATTATGGTCCGGCGACGAGCAGCGTTTGGAGTACACCGTCGTTCGACGAGCGATCGGGCACAATCTTCTTTGGCACCGACGTCAACACCGCTCCGCGGCGGCCAACCGAGGATGACCCGCGCTCCGACACTCGCGAATCCTGCGCCGTTATCGCGGTCGACGTGCATGACGGCCGCGAAAAATGGCTGACGCAAATCAACCCCGGCGACGTCTGGACCAACGGCATGCGGTCTTACGATCCCGCCACCGGCCGCTACAAAGACCAGTCGATCGGCGATACGCCCAAGGTCTATCAGCTTGATCTTGAAGGCCGGCCGACGACGGTGGTGGGTGTGGGCTGCAAGAACGGCGGCTTTTACGTGTTGCGGGCGGACGACGGCCGCATTATCGCGCAAACGCCCCTCTACACGGGCCCGCCTTCGTACCCGCTTTCGCCGCCGCCCGATCCGCGGATGTTGGCGTTGCCGAGTTGCATCGGCGGTTTGCAAACCGGCTGCGCCACTGATGGGCACACGATTTTCACCAACGGCATCGACGCGCTGCTGCTCGGCTCGCAGGAAACGCGCGCGGCGAGTCTGTCGCCGCCCACGGCGGGGCGCGTGGTGGCG
>DASVGM010000280.1:0-6377 GCA_036379555.1 Pirellulales bacterium
GATCGCAAATCATATCCAACGCTCGTTGCCGTTGTTCGGGCGGCAGCTTGGGCGCGCCGTCCCAGCCGGCCGAGAGCAGCAGGGAAGGCGCGCTGACGCTCGGCGACGGCCGCGCGGCAATCGGCGTCTTAGGGGCCGGCGGCGATGGCGGTGGCTGAGGTCGCGGCGGCGCCATCACCGGCCGCGGCGCCGTTTGAAGCCGGGCGGCGGCCTGGGGCGGATGTTCGGTCGGCTTCGCTTTGGCGGCCGATGGCGCCGGCGGCGGCCGCCGGCAGCGTGGCATTTCCGTCAGACCCGCGCGCTCAAGGCTTTCCAACATTTGCAGCGCCGCGCGGTGGGTGCGGTCAGCGGAATCATTCATCATTGTGGCCTTTCCTCGACGGGGCGCCTTAGGCAGCAAGGCAGATAACGCACTATTGCGTCCTGACTTTCAGGTAGTCCTCGTTCAACTTGTCGCACGACCAGAGCAGGCCGCGCGTGATCAGGTCCAGGTAGCGAGCGTCGGCGACGGTTTCCGTATTGTGGCCGATGGTCGTGCTGAAGACGCGCGTCTTGCCGTAGTGATTGGTCCAGGCCACGACGAAATCTTTATCGCCTTGCTCCAGCTTTTGTTTGCCGCGAGCCAGCGGCTGAGCGGTGTCGAGCACCTTGATGTTGTTGTATAGCTCCTCCTTGATCGTCGTCCAATCGCCGCAGCCGCTCGTGATGGGGTGGTCTTTGTTGATAAACTCAATGGCAATCGGCAACTGCGGGCCGTGGCCGGTCGACTGAATGCCTAGAAAGTCAAACCAGTCGTTCGTGCCCGTGCGGTAACAATGCATGGCGCAATGCAAGTTGACCGCCGGCACGCCGTTTTTATGAGCGTTCAAAATGTTTCGCACGTAGGGCAAATCCTTCACGTCCGAGGTGCATTCGTCGTGGATCACCACGTCATAGCCATTGGCCCAATCGGGCTTTTCGTAAATCTCAAAACGGGCCTTGGTGGTGGTGTCGGGCGTATAGACAATCGTCACCTCCACGTTCGCCCGCTCTTCGATGCCCTGTTTGAGCACATCTTTTTGCTTGGCATAGTCGTGGCAGCAGCCGCCGGCGATCAACAGCGCTTTGAGCGGCTTCGTTTCGGCCGTCGCTGACCGCAGCGAGGTAAGCAAGATCAGAATCGTCAGCAGATGAGCGTTGCGGGGCATGGGCATCTCTCTCTTGGATGAGCGGTATCAAGTCGGTTTAGGGGCCGATAAAGCATTCGGTTCCGGCTTACGATTGTAACCTACCACGGGCGGTTTGTGGTGGCAGAAAGCGCATTTTCGCGCTGAACCAATACGTCCGAAAAACGCGGTGGTTCTAAGCACAGAGCCTATCCGAAAACACCCGGAGGATGGCCTTCCCAGGCCGTCCCGTCACACGCGCTCGCTACTGGACGGCCTGGGAAGGCCATCCTCCGGACCCGAAACACGGTTCTTCGGATTGCCTCTCATGAGCGCATGCCGCCGTGTCGCAGAATCGAACGGTCTTGGGCGCGCTCTTTCTCGGCCTGCCAGCCCGCCGAGTCAGCGTCGTATAAATACGGAACAACCAGCGTGGCCGCAAGCTGCTGCATGAGACGGGCGGCGCCGGTGACATCAATCGTCAATAAGATGGGCAGCCGCTGATACGACGCACCCCCTTCGGCCGCCAGCACGAGCAATCCTTGAACGGCCCAAATGGTTCCCTTGCCGCGCGGCATGGAGTATACATATTTACATGGACACAATTGCACAGCGATCACCAATTCTCGCGGGATCGTTTGCCTTTGCCTCGCGGCCTTGGCGCCGCGGCTTGTCGTCGAGGAGAATTCAAGATTCTCGCCGTTCACCGGAATTCTCAAGCTGCAAAGCGTCTGGTCGTGCCGTCGTGTCCAAATCGTACACACGATGGCAGTTAATCCTGACAGGCATGTCGCCGCCCAGGTGCCGTAATGAGTGGCCGTGGGCCAATCGCAACCGGGCAAGTATTCGTGAATCGCCCAGATCGCGCAGCCCCAGTAGACCGGCAGGGAGCCGAGCGCGAACCCGACCGCGACGCCGAGCGTTCGCAGCCCGTGGTTTGGGGCGGGACGAAAGCACCAAGCCTCGCCGTCTCGCGTCAATTCATACTTGAGCGCTCTTTGCACCCAGGTTCGTTCTTGGATGACGGGTTCACTCGGAACATCCGGCAACACGTCGGCCGCGGCGTGTCGCACGTTGACCGGCACGAGACAAACCACGGTCAGAATCACCAATGCGACGGCGCCAAGCGTCGCGGCATACGCCGCGATGACCTGGATAATCCAGAGCGGCATGCCGAGTGGCGCCACCTCCGCGGGTTCCGCGAACACGGCCATCCCCAAGAGCAGGAAAACCAGCCCCACTAGAAAAGCAGGCCACAGTCCGGAACGATGAACCCGCGAGTCGATTTCCGGCCAATTGCCGACGTTGGTCATGGTATGCGGACCTCAAGCTCTATCTTGCCTCTCCAAGTGTATTTTCCAATCGGGAGATCGCCTCAGTCAAGTGGCCGAGAAAGACCAGTTTGCCTTCTCGGTCGAGGATGGCCGCATGCGGAATGCCACGAACGCCAAACGATTTGAAAAGTGCGCCAAACCAACCCGGTTCGTCGGCCTCGTGGTCGATCGCCAAGAGATACGGCAACCCGCGCTCCGCGGCGAATTGCGCCACGCCCGGCACGTCTCCGCTGCTGTCGTGCCAGCCCACGATGCGCAGGTCGGTGTTGGTGTATGCCTTGGCCAGCTTGACAAGATCGGGCAGTTCACCCACGCATGGCCCGCAGTTTCGCCCCCAGAAATCGATCAACACCACCTTGCCCTTCAAATCGGGCGGGGCGATCGCGCCATCTTTGGTCAGCCAGGCGACGGCGTTGAGCGCGGGGGCGTCCTGACCGATCTTCAGCACCGGCCACAGCGAGCGCGACTTGGGCGAGAGCGAATAGGCGAATTGCACGGCGTCTGTAATCGGGCCTGTCGCCACCTGCTGCTTGGGGCTGCCCGGCTGATTCCGCTCATGCTTCGCGGCGTCTTCACCAAAATCCGACGCGAGCACCAAGGTTCCCGGCGGCAGCGAAACGACGAAGGCATCGGCCGGCAAGTCAGGCTGCGGGTCAATGGATAAGATGGAATAGATCTTGATGCGGGTAAACTCGCCGTCCTGATAAGTCAATTCGATGCGGACTCGGGGCCAGACCATGCCGCCGGGGAGTTGGATCGGATCGAACCAAAACGTGTCCGAGCCGCGCCTGCCCGATTCTCGGTAGACCGAGCTTTCGTAAACGAAGCCGGTCGCATCATCGACCACCATGCGCCACAAACCGTCGTCGGATCGTTTCTCGAAAACAGAGTTTCCACCCTCGCGAGACACCAACGTAAGGTCCATCGGCCGCGAAATATGCGGCCAGCGTCTGAGATCGTTGACGCCGTCAATGTGATACGACGAAATTCGCTGGTCCTCGACGAATACCTGGGCGTTCGCCATAATCGTTCGCACGATCTCGGCGCCGTTGAATGCCTCAATATCGGTTCTCGACGGGGAATCTGACGGATCGGTCGACTCCCGCCGGAATCGTTGACCATCCATCACCATTTTATAAGGCCCTGCCAGGCGAACCGTCAGATCGGGCACCCGCTGATTGATCCAGGTGGCGATGTCGATGCCCGAATTCACGTCAAATGCCGTAATTGCCCTACGCAGATCGTCACGCGTAATCACGTATTCGTGCGTCGCCCAGTTGGTCATTTGGTACATGACCGTGCCTCGAAACTGAAGTTCGTTTTGCCGACGCCAGAGAAGCTGCAGGTGCCGCATTGGGTCGTCGGCATCGGCCGGGGCGTCGGCCACATTGGCCGAGGCCTTCTTTCGCAACTTGATTTGGACGTTGGCTTCTTGCCCAGCGGCGATGTCGATCAAGCGACTCTCACTCTCGGCCGCCTCAAAACCATCCGGCGCCGCCAGCACGAAAAAACGCCGGCGTCCCGGCTCCACTACGGCACGCAGCACACCGTTGGCGCCGGTCTGGGGATGATCGACAAAAACGGTCTGGCTTCGCAGTTCGCTCCTGTCGCGCGAGGTGTCGGTTTCATAGCTGAAACGGACGCCTGCCACGGGCGTGCCGTCATCGAGCGCGGCTTTCAGAATCACGACCGCGCCCGGCCGCAAACTCACTCGCACGTCTTGCTCGATGGGCTCCTTGGCAACGTCGATTTCTTGCTCCGTTCGCAGATAGGGGGAGCCGAAACTAGGCTCGGCCACCAACTGATAACGTCCGGGCGGAAGACGCAAGAGAGCGTGTCCAGCGGAATCTAGGCGGGCCTCATTTCCCGCGAAACGGATGTTTCGACCGTAGGCGTGAAGCACAACGGCTTCCCGCGGCTGTTTGCCGGTCGGGTCGAGAACATGAACCCTCAAGTTGCGCGGGGCGTCAAACACGGGGTTCCAAGCGACGGTTTTGCCATCGTCGCCCGAAATGGTCGCCTTGTCGGTGGAAACAGACTTGGTTTGGCGACCTAACTCTGGAGTTGCGACTACCCCCGCCAGAAAATCCGCGTCGCGCCGCACATTGGCAAATTCAAATCTCCCCTCCGCATCCGTTTTGGTGGTCAGCCAAGACTCGGGTACATAACGAATGGAACTGAACCTACTATCCGCATCAACGGCACGACCGTCTGGCCCCAGCAACTGGAACCACCACATTGCCGAGCCGGGCATGCGGTCGTGATCGATGACGCCGAACCGCACTTTGGCCCCGGCGATGGGGTGGCCGAGATCATCTTTCACTTGCCCGGCGAAGCGAACGGTTGGGCCAAATACGAGATCGTTCACAATCGTTTCGCCCTGATAATACGCGCGATCCATGTCTGGCTCACTATCGGCGGCGGGGCGCGGCCGCGGTCGATACGCGCGAACGCCATGCCAGGCGAAACCGTGACCGTCTGAAACGCCGAACACCTGAAACTTTGCCTCAATCACATCCGGCTTGGGCGGTGATGTTTGCACCGACAACATGACGTTTTTGACCGCAAATTTGCCGGCGGCGTCGGTCGTGGCCCGCGCCCGAATCGCATCCTGACCGCCATTGGAAAACTTGTTCTGCATTGACACGAAAACCGTGGCGCCCGGCAGAGGACGGCCGTCTTCGTCTTTCGCGACGCCCGTAATCGTCACAGGCATCCCTTCGGTGCTGTAAATCCCGGACGGTCCCGGACTAGCGAAGCGAGACCGCTTTTTGACTGCTTTCTCAGAAGCGTCCGGCAGATCCTTCTTGGTTGGGGCGGTTGGACGCGATGCGCCCTTGTCGTCGCCGCCAGATTCCGCCTTGGCAGGCAGCGCCGCGTCCGCCGTTCGCTTGACTTCGTCCGGCGCCGCTTTCAGCGTGATGCCGCTCAGCGCGCCGCCAAGAGCGAAGCAGACGGCCGAGAGAAGCAATCGCCGCCGAAACGTAAACGGGCCAAGCGCCCACGGCCGCCGAGCATCGAGCAAGCGCGAAAGTCGGCGTTTGATCGTGCTGCCGCTGCCCAAGGGAAGCGAACATGGCGCACGCGCAATTCGGCGGTAGCGAAAGCTCGTCGGCCGCTGAGCGTAGGACAGCAACACGCGGGCGTAATCGCGCTCGGCGATGCCGGTATCCAGCGCCGCGTCGTCACAAATCAATTCACTTTCAAAGCCGATGCGCCAACAAAGCCAACGCACGAGAGGATGGAAAAAGAACACGACACGTAGCAAGGCCCGCAACAGCGCCGTCCAGTCGTCGTAGTTGGCCAGATGCGCTAGCTCGTGCGTCAAACCGGCGCGTTGCGCGACCAACGAGAGGTCGCGCCAATCTTCGGGCACCAAAATCAGCGGCCGGATTAAACCAACCGCCAGCGGCGAAGAAACAACAGGATGGCCCGCCAACCGCACGCTTCGCTTTAGTCGCAGGGCCGCCGAACAAGCGAAAAGCAGTTCCCTCGATGGTCCTTCGAGTTCAATGGCTTCTCGCCGCAATCTGAAGATAACAGCCAACCCATAAGCCAAACGGCTGAGACCGAGCAGCACACCGGCCGCCCATACGATAGACAGTGTCACGACGAAATAGCGTCGCGGCCCGAAGGGAGGCTTTACGCTCGGCGGTTGATTCGTTTGCGAAGTCACCGCGGCGGCACGCCGGCGCAGTAATTCGCCGTGCCCATTCACGGCGGCCGTTTTTGTCATCGCGACATTACGTTCCAGCGAATCGGGTGGAAGTTCGCTGGGAACGGTCAGCGGTTCGGGAAAACGCTCGACGGCGATTTCTCGCTCCAGCGGCGGGGCGATGACAGGGCGCTCAAGCGGTTGTCGCCGCGACGGCATCCATACCGATAATTGCCAAGTGGG
>DASVGM010000281.1:0-25647 GCA_036379555.1 Pirellulales bacterium
AGCGTGTGGGAAGCGCCCGCACATGGCGCCACGCCGGCGACGCGGAATTCGACAATGCACTGGCTTCCTCGGGCGGCTGGTTCACGATTGCGTGACTTCGTTTCTCGCGGGTTTCAGTTCGAGTTCGTCGAGCTCCAACGATGGCGGGCCGCCCGTCGATGGCTCGGTGCAGCGGATCGAACGCGGCTACGAGGCGCGCGGCATGCTGGCCGGCGTGATCAACTACGATAGCCCGACGGTGGGCGCGGGAAATATTGTGACGCGCGTCGAGTTCACTTATAATGCGTTTGCCCAACTCGTCACCGAAAACGACTACTACGCGCCAGCTTATATGTCGGCCGCCACCAACTACGCCTACGCCGATGGTTCCGCCAACACCATTCGGCGGACCTCGATGACCTACCCCGGCGGGCGTGTTCTCTATTACGATTACGGCCCGGCGGGCGGAACCGACGACGCCCTCAGCCGCGTGGCCGGCCTGATCGACAACGACGGCGTCACGCATCTGGTCGATTACACGCGACTGGGCGCTGACACGTTCGTTCAGCAAAGCTCGCCCGAACCGCAAATCGCCTGGTCGCTCATCAATGGCGGCGGCACCGATCCCTACACGGGTCTCGACCAGTTCAACCGCGTGGTCGACAACCGCTGGTACAGCACGGCAAGCGCGTCTTCATCGTCATCGTCATCAAGCGGTTCATCGTCATCAAGCGGTTCATCGTCGTCGGGCGGCTCTTCTTCGCCGGCCGACATCGACCGCATCCAATATGGTTACGATCGCGCGAGCAATCGCCTGTGGCGGAAGAACGCGGCGGCGGAGGCGGCGGGCGCGAGCCTTGATGAGTTGTACGCGTACGACGGTCTATACCGCCTGACCCAGCTTCAGCGCGGGCGGCTCAACAGTTCCCGCAACGGCATCGTCTCCGGCACGCTGGCGTTCAGCGAAGCCTGGGGGCTGGATGCGACGGGCAACTGGAGCGGCTGGCCGCTTGGCGGCGGTTTCCCCTACACGTACAACCAGGTGAACGAAATCACTTCGGGCACCGTGCTGGGGCCGGTCAGTTACGACGCGGCGGGTAACACGATTCAATTTCCGTTGGCGGACGGCGAGTCGCTGCGCCCTAAGTACGACGCTTGGAACCGGCTGGCGAACGACGGCGGGTATCAATTGGTTTATGACGGTCTGGGTCGGCTGGCGATGTACGCGGAGACGTACCGTTACTTTTATTCCGACTCGTGGCAGTTGCTTGAGACCTACAACTACTCGTGGCCGCAGACGACGTACGTTTGGGGTCTGCGGTACATCGACGATCTCGTCTGCACTGGCCCAACGTCGGGCCTTTATGCCCTGCAAGACGCGAACTGCAACATGTCGGCGGTGGTCGGCGACACGGGAGCGGTCAAGGAGCGCTATGTATTTTCGGGCTACGGCCAGCCGACATACTACAACCCCGACTTTACGTTGACGCAAAACGGCGGCATTACGCGTCTGACGGGCATGGACGTGCTCTTCGCCGGCTACCGTCTCTTTCCCTTCTACTACGATCTCTACCTCGTCCGCAACCGGTTTCTTTCTTCGCTGATTGGCAGGTGGCTGACGAGAGATCCGATCGGATTAGCGGAGGGAACGAATCTCTACGAGTACATCCGCGGTCAGGCGACTGCGTCAGTAGACCCGTTTGGGCTGTTTGAAGCCCCTGTCCCTCGAGGCATAACCGGGCGACCGATTCAACAAGCGAAGCCACCGCTCGACATCACGGGGCGTCCCAAACAACCGCGGCGGCTCAAGCCAGTTTCGTACCCACCCGTTCGGAAGCGCCACGCGCGACCGATTAACGGACCAACTGATGGATACTACAACGAGAAGTGCCAATGCACGGTAGCGGTACGCATGTACTGCCGACGAATGCCGGCGATGGGTAAGATGATTGGCGCATCGCACTGCTATCTTGCAATTTTTAAGGACGGTAAGCCCATTGAAACAATTAGCGGTCAGCGCGATGAGGATTCTGGATTGATTGTCTGGGCCGACTACAATTGGGATTTGGAACATCTAAAAGATTTTAACGATAAGCTGTACGACATTGAATCACCGTTTACGACTAAAAGCAAAGATGCCTGCCGCTGGCTTGATTGTGCGGAGGCGGCCGCGCAGAAGTTTAGTGGCACGACCCCGTATTGGCAGTTTGGTAGCAATAGCAATACGTTCTTGATGAATGTAATCGCTGAATGCGGTGGTGCCGCGGACTTTCCTCCGTCGGCGTGGGGCGCCAGCGATGTCGGCTACGTTGGCATGAACCCTGAATGGCCTGGCACTCCGGCTGGTGAACTTCCGTTTTTTCCCTATTGAGCCGCGCACCGAACCCTCGGCTTTCGACGCTAACTGCGTGGCGTGCGATCCATAAGGGCGGTCGGTAACGAATTGATCGAAATGGACGAACCAGAGAAAAACCCATACCGCTCTCCTAGTTCCAGCCGGGGTGGCGGCAGTCGGCGTTCGGACGACGGGCGCTTCCCCTGGGGCGCAGTCGTCTTTAGCAGCGGTGTGGTCACGTCGCTACTGTTCTCGAATTCGTTCGATGTTGATACCGACCCGCCCTGGAAGTTAACCGAGGTGCTGGGCTGCGTTGTATTTATCCTAGCCATCGCCGCGATGCTCGTTGGGCTTTTGCTCATCACGGTACGTTTTTTCGACAAGGGATAAGGCCAGTTGGGCGCGTTGCGCAAGGCTCGTGTTCGTGGGCACGGGGCGTTGGACGATGTGCAACTTCCGGCCGCGGGTTCCATCTGAAAACTTGCCTAGCCGGCGAGTCACGCAGGCATCTGCCGGTCGCGTCACGCCGTCGAGTGACAACGAGACGCGCACTCTGCGATTTCTAGCTCTTACTTCAACCAATGGAGTTTTTGCGCGCCACTGATCGTTCCGCGCAACCGTCAAACGCCAATAAAACCACTAACCATCACGGAATCAACATGAAAATCGCCCTTGTCACGCTCGCCGCGGGCGAGGAGTTCGCACGCATGGCCGCGCTCGTCAATCCCGCCAAGCGACGCTATTGCAGCCGCTTTGATTATGACTTCATCCAATTCGACGGGCAACTCGACACGAGCCGGCCGCCCGCCTGGAGTAAAATCCCCGTCATCCGGAAAGTGCTGCCCAACTACGACTGGCTCTTCTGGTGCGATACCGATGCCGTGCTTTGGAACCCCGATGCCGGCCTGCGCCAGTTTATCGGCGCCGCCGGGCCCGTCGACGCCATCTTTCAAGCCAATCAAGACGGCGCCAACAGCGGGCTGTTCTTCCTCCGCAACTCCCCTTGGTCATTTGCGTTCTTGGACGAAATCTATCGTCAAGAACAATTCATCCATCATCCTTGGTGGGAAAACGCGGCCATCATCGACTTGCTCGCGCGCGACGACGTCCGCTCGCACGTTCAGCTTTACCCTCCGCGCGGCCCACTTGGAGGTTTTCATGGCTTTCGGCCCGGCGACGACTGGGACAAAGTTTTCATCCATCACGCCGGCCTGCGCGGCGAAGCGCGGATGCTGCTGATCGAAAACCTCGTTCGACTGGCCGAATTGCCCGTTCGCCGCCGGATGCTGACGCGCGGCGAGCTGGGCCAGCTTCTGAATCGAATGGACCTGCTGGGTGAAGGCGTGGAGATCGGCGTCGCCTCGGGCGAGTTTTCCAGATCGGTTCTTGATATTTGGGAAGGCCGTCGGCTGCACTTGGTCGATGCCTGGAAGCACCGGCCCGATTACATCGACGTGGCGAACGTCTCCGGCGAAGAGCATGACGAGCGATTGCGGTCGGTGCCGCAACGACTGGCGGCGCATCGAGGCCGCTACGCGATTCACCGCGCGTTGAGCCGCGACGCCGCCGAGCGTTTTGCCCGTGGCAGCCTTGACTTCGCCTATATCGACGCCGATCACAGTTACGAAGCCGTCCGCGAGGATTTGCGTCTTTGGTATCCGAAAGTGCGTTCCGGCGGACTTCTCGCCGGCCACGACTTCCTCGATGGCGACCTGCCCCAAGGAAAGTTTGGCGTGCGCCGGGCCATTTTGGATTTCGAGCGCGAGTTGGGCGTCCGCGCCGCCGTCACCACCGAGCTCGACTGGCCGACCTGGTATTTCGTGAAACCTTGAAGGCGGGATGAGTGATGAGGGATGCGCGGCTGGACTGGTTGGGCGGCAGCAGCCGTGATCGCGGGCAGCGAAGCTGCATGGCCGATTGGCGTTCATCCGGCTGCGGGGCTGTTTCCAATGATGAAAGGCACCCGCCTCGGCTCGCTGGTCGAGGATATCGGCGAACTCAGCAAGCGGTCGCCCAGCAGACCTGCAACCCCTTCTTCGCGGCCGCCCTGTTCAGCGCGGGAGGTTGTTGCCCGCCCGGAAAAACGGCCGATGTCTATGTCAGCGCGCCCGCCGCGCCGCTCGAAGTCGCGCGCATCTGCGCTTGCCCCTGCGATTGCGCCTCCGGCGGTAATCCGCCGCCGTCCTCCCCGCCCGGTTTCAACCCCGCGCCGCCGTACCACAAGCCGGTGCATGACGCTCGCCTAGTCGCCGTTTGGTTTGCCGTCTAAATATTCCGCGTTGGGCCGAACCTTTTGGCCGACCCTGCCGTCAACTCTTTTACGCGACAACGACGCTGGAGCCAGACGGCACGGCAACCGTCTGTGACACCGCCGCTTTAGCGGTGGTCTATGGTATCAAGCGGGTTCGAGTCCCGCCGGCGCCTTTTGAGCCGCTCGACGAGCGGCGAACGATTTACAAGCAGCGCAACGGTGTCGTCCCGGCCAGCGGCGCGCCGGCCCCGGTTGAAAGCCGGTCGGCAAGGCGCGTTCCGTGAATGGGTTCGGACAACGGACGACATCGGTTGTGGTAGCTCAACTGGAAAGAGCATCAGGCTGAAACCCTGAGGGTTGCGGGTTCGAGTCCCGTCCATCCGACAAGTCGGTTGCAAACCGAGAGCATGCGAAAGCATCTCACCAAGAGCCCGCGGGAGGCGGGCGTTTCGTTTGATCGGTCGTCAGCCGGGCAGGGGCTTTCGGCAGCACCACCAACCGCCATGTAGTGCGTGGATACCGCTTCTCGCAGGCTGTTGGCAGCGGCGGCAGACGAAGGCGAGTCATGAAGGGCCTGGCCCAACCAGACGAGCCGGGTTCTGTCGTTCATCGCCAGCAGCCCGCGGCTGCTTAAACGGCACTCCGCGGGCGAGGGTGCGATCAGCGTCACGATCCGCCGCCCAACGGCGTTTTTAGAATCCAATCCGGCCGCATGGTGGCGCGCCGGTCAATCCGAGTAAGGAAGGTGCAACATGTTGAAGACCGTGAAAATCGCCAGCTACGAAATGGGCCTCCGCTTCACGAACAGCGAATTCAAGGGCCTGCTTGGCCCCGGCCGGCACTGGTTCTTCGATCCGCTTTTGAAGAGCCGCGTGCAGGTGGTCTCGCAGCGCGATCCGTGGCTCGCCCACGACAAGCTTGACGTGATCGTCAAGTCGGGCGCGCTCAAGGACCGCGCCGTGGTGATCGACCTGAAGGATCACCAGCGGGCACTCGTCTGGATCGACGGCCGCTTTAGCCATGTGTTGCCGCCCGGCCTCTACGCGTACTGGACCGGCTTCCGCGACGTGACGGTCGAGATTGTCGATGTGCGGAGCGTCCGCTTCACGCACAAGGATCTGCACGTCATCACGCGCTCGGCACTGGCCGATCGGGTGCTGGAAGTGCTGACGGTCGAGCAAGGGCACGTGGGTGTGCTGTACATGGACGGTGCGTATGCCGAGACGTTGCCGCCGGGCCGCCATGCCTTCTGGAAGAACGTGGCCAAGGTCACGCTCGTGCCGGTGGACTTGCGCGAGGCGATGCACGACGTCGCCGGCCAGGAGATCATGACGGCCGACAAGGTGACGCTACGCCTCAACGCCGTGGTGACCTATCGGGTGACCGACGCGCTCAAGGTGGTCGGCATTGCCGACGACGCTCGGCAGGCGCTCTACCGCGAGGCGCAGTTGGCGTTGCGGGCGGTGATCGGCGCGCGGGAACTCGACAGCTTCCTGACCGGCAAGGACGGCGTGGCCACGGAGCTGGTAGAGTTGCTGCGTCCGCGGGCAACCGTGCTCGGCTTTGAGTTGATCGCCGTGGGCATCCGCGACGTGATCCTGCCGGGCGAGATGAAGACGCTGCTCAATCGGGTGACCGAGGCCAAGAAGGCGGCCGAGGCCAACCTGATCGCGCGGCGTGAAGAGACGGCGGCCATGCGCAGCCAGGCCAACACGGCCAAGCTGCTGGAGGACAGTCCCACGCTCATGCGCCTGCGCGAGTTGGAAATCCTGGAAAAGGTCGCCGCCAGCAGCAAGCTCAACGTCGTGCTCGGCGAAAAGGGATTGGCTGAGCGGGTGGTGAACTTGCTGTAGCGAGTGAAACGAACGCCCCTGGCCGCCTTATGGCGCCAGGGGCGTTTTATTGCTCGGATTGTTTCACGCTTTTTTTCGCTCCCGACGGGCGCCTCAGACGTTCGCGCCGCGGCGGCGATGCTCGGAGTGGGCCGCCTCAATGGCGTGCAGCCGCATGGCCGCCGGCGCCAACCGGGTTCCGGCCGGGGCAGGCTCGGCTTTTTTCGGCTGCATGTAGCGTCGGGCGAACAGCGAGCCGAGCGGCCCGGCCAACAGCGCCGGCAGCAAAAGCAAGTTGCCGATCAACGCCGAGGTAAGCAGCGTCACCATCATGTAGCCAAAGCGTTGCGTGGGCGTGAAGGGACTGAAGGCGAAGACCGACATGCCCAGGCCGATCACTCCCCAGCTTTGATACATGGCACGTGCGCAGCCCTTGTAGGCCAGCATGACCGCCGCCGGGCGACTGAGGCCGGCTTTCAAACCGGCACGATATTGAATCATGAAATGCACCACGTCGTCGACCGTCACTCCCAAGGCCACGCTCGGCGCCATGACCGTGCCAATATCGACCACGACGGGAATCCAACCCATCACGCCAAACACCACCACCGCCGGAAAGATGCTCGGCAACGCCAGAATCAGCCCGGCCGAAAAATCGCGGACGGCGATCATCATCACGATCGTAATCAGGATGAAATCACTGACAAAGCCCCAGATCAGCCCTTGCAACAGCGAGCGCTGGGCTTTGTAAACCAGCGGCACCAGGCCGGTGTAAACCGGCTTGATTCCTCGCATCGGCTCGCCATCGTGGGTCAGTTCGGCCAAGATCGGATCGACGTGCGCGCGGATGCCGGCGAGGGTATCGCCATAATCGACATTGTTGAGCGCGCCCACTCGGGCGCTAATGCGCCACAATTCCGTGCCGTCGTCTTCGTAGGCCAGATAATCGCCTTTGACGTATTCGTCGCGATGTTCCAGCAGTTTTTTGGCGGTGACCAGTCGAGCGGTGCGATAAGGGTCGCGGGCGCCGGCGATGCGCGAGAAGATATTTCGCTTGGCCTTTTGATATTCTTCCGGCCGCGGCAGGTGCGGCGAAAACGTGACGGCGGTCAACACGCCGCCCACTTCCGGCGCCTCTTCCAGCTTTTGCTGAATGCGCTCGACCAGTTCCATTTTTTGCAGAAAGTCGAGTTGGCAGACTTCGGGGTCGACCTTGAGAATCACCTCCAGCGGAACCAGGTCGCCAAGGTTCTTTTCCAACCAGGTATAATCGGCCAAAATCTTGGCGCCGGGCGGAAACATGCGCATGAGATGCACGGTGGTCGTGGTATACATCATGCCCCAGCCGGTGGCCACCAGCAGCGCCAGGCAGCCAAAGGCGACGATGCCGTTGCGGCGAATAATGAATTCGCCAAGACGCTGCCAAAACGCGTCCATCGCGCGCCCGAGCGAACCACGCTCCTCGTCGACAACCTGATGCGTCACGGCTCGACGAGTGAATTCATGCAGCGGCAGAACCTGAAAAGCGGCCGGCACGAAGTAAAATAAGAGCAGCGCGCTAACCACCACGCCCACGCCTGAGTACAGGCCGAAAAGCTGAATCGGCACCAGTTCGCTGTAGCAAAGCGTCCACAGGCCCACCGTGGTGGTCGCCGTGGCCAAGATCAGCGGCAGCCAGGCGTGCTGAATGGCGCGATAGGGAGCGGTCGCCAGATCGACGCCCTCTTCGAGCATGTCGCGATAGTAGTTGGCCAGGTGAATCGCGCCGGAAATGGTCGCCACGTAAACGAGCGACGGCATCGTCAGCAAAATGGCGTTTACCCTGATCGAGCCGATCGGTTGGCCGAACAACAGCGGCGAATACCAAACCAAGGCCAGGCTGGCCGCTGCTCCGTAGATGCCGGAGAAAAACACGATGCCGATCAGCTTGAAGTTTCGCAGGCACCACCAACTGATGACCAAACCAATGATGGCGGCGAAACCCGCCAGGCGATAAAGGCTTTGCTCGCCCGCCTCGTCAATGGCCACGTTGTCGACCGGCGGGCCGCCCATGTGCAGCTTCGCCAGCGGTATGCCGCACTCGTCTTGCGCGAAGCGCCGCACCAGCTTGATGCAATCACGCATCCGATCCTTGCCCTTCTCGGTCAGAGTGATCACGATGCAGGTCGTTTGGCCGTCGCGGCCGATGAGCGTTCCGCGCAGCCGCTCAAGCGCTTCCTCGTCGGGCAGATTGATTGGGTCCGAGCTGAGGCGATGAAGCAGATCGTTACCGGTGATCGCCTCTTTGAAGAATTCGGGATTCTTGCTCGCGACCTCGGCGGGCTCTCCCTCCTCCGCTTCCACGAGCGATGTTGGATGGTGCTGTGGGTCGACCTTGGCCACCATCAGCCGTAGCCGGTCGTCGGCGAGCGTGCAGCCATCCCAACTTAACAGAATGAACTGTTCGCCGGCGAAATGTCGGCGAAACCACTGAAAATCGGTCGTCTCCTCATATTCCGCGGGCAGCCATTGCGAGACGTCGTTCTTGTTAAACTTTAACGCCCATAACGCCCCGGCGAACGTGGGAACCAGAAAGAACGCCGAAACCGCCAGAATAATTTGCGCGTTGCGCTCGTAAAACGATCGTTTCATGTGCTGTGGCTGCGAGGGCAAAGGCCGCTGCCGAGTGCGTCAAAAAGCGGAGCGGCCGTGAGCAACTTCCATGTTATGGGCCAAAAACGTCGGGGCAGTGTAGGCCGAACGAGCGGGGGAGTCGAGACGCAAAGTGCCGGCCAACGTCCCTTTTGTTATTTCGATCTTTGCGCCGGTGGGGCGTGAACCTCGTTTGGCCTCTTGAGTCGCCCGGCGAACCTGCGAACAATATACTATCGGCGTCGGCTAAACGTGCCCTTGACCGCCACGAACTATGAACGAACCCTCTGAACTTCACCAAACGGTCTGTTTATCGCAACTTGCCGAGGTGAAGCGCACCGCGCGTCGTATCGCCTCGGTCGCCACGGACGAAACCATCGCTGCCCCAAGCGAGCCGGGCCTGGCGACATCTCCGTGGCAATTTCGTTTGCGCAGCATGTTGGTGTGGGTGGCGGCCTTGAGCGGCCTGTTCGCCGTCATGCACCTGATCGGCGCGGTGTGGTCGGCCATGTTGGTCTGGTTTTTGATCTTGGCGTTCGCCCACGTGACGGCCAATTTTTGGGGAACGCACGTCGCGCCGCGTGAACGCCAGTCGCGATTGGGCGATCCGTGGCCAGATTCCGGCGCGCCTGGGCCTCACTTTAGCGTCATGGCGGGGGCTGAGCGTTTGCGTGAAAGCCGGCAACCTGGCTGGCCGATGCTGGTGGCGACGGTCGTCGGGGCGCTGGTCGGCGGCATGCTGGGCGCGCTGCTGATGATTTCGTTGCGTTTCGATCATGTGGGGTATTCCGGCGTGGTCGTCGGCACGGTTTCGGCGGCCATCGTCGGCGGATTTTTGGGCTTTCTCACCGGGAGCTTCGCGGTGATCGCTTCCCGAGCTTGGGGAGAGGCGCTGTCCGGTTCGCGGAAAGAGTGAGCCTTCTTGGAGTGCGGCGATTCAGCGCCGCTTTCTCTTGTCCCGGAGCGATCTTCCGGCTAAACCCAACCTTTCGCTACTGCCGATAAGTCGAGAGGGAACGGTTTTTCTCGCGCATTGATCACGGCAGGAAACAACATGCCACGCATTATCCGCGGCTCATTGAGCCTGGCCCTTACGATCGTCGTTGTCTGCAGCGCGCCGACCGCGGCCCAACAGCACCGACACACCACCACCACCAGCCGTGGCCCATTGGCGCAGCGATTTGATCGTTTTCGGCGTTCGTTCATTGGGGAGGAAGAGCCGCAGCCCGCCCACACGGCAGCGGCGCCCAAATCGACGGCGCCGCGATTAACCAGCCAATCGGCCCAATCAGCGCAGCCTAAAGCGCCGGCGGGTCAGCCTAAGACGTCGGCCGGTTTGGCAGCGGGTCAGCCGGCCGTGTCGAGTAGTCGCGTCAACTCCAGCCGTCGCACGGCAACGCGCTCGCCGTCATACGAGCCGCCTTCGCTGCCTGAGGAACCGTCAGACGAACCGATTCTCGCCGCTGAACCTACCGACGCGCCTCCGCTCTCCGCCTCCGAAGAAGATACTGGCGACGAAGACCTGGCCGAAGACCCGGAGCCGGCGCCGTCCGCCGAGCCGCGGCACATTCCTGTGGAACAGGCATCGCCTGTTAAAATGGTCAAGAAAGAGAAGAAAGCGGCGGCGGCCGCCGACGATCGTGCGACCGCGCTGTTCACTCGCTCCATGCCACGACTTACGTTACGCGCCACCGGACCCAAGCGATTGGAGGTAGGTGCGCCGGCCGATTTCAAATTAGTTGTCACCAACGACGGCGACCAACCCGCCGCCGACGTGGTGGTGATCGTCACCATGCCCGAAACCGCCGAGTTGACTTCGACGCGGCCGACCAGCGGCACCGTCGATCGAGCGCCGGGCTCCCCGGTATTGCAATGGGCGATTCACAGCTTGGCCGCAAACAAACACGAGGAACTCGCGCTGCGCATTGTGCCGCACGACAGCACGCCGATCGATCTTGACGTGCGTTGTGGTTGCGCCGGTATCGCGGCCACGAGCACGCTCGATGTGCGGCAGGCGAAGCTTTCGCTGCAAATCCGCGGCGCGAGCGAAGTGCTTAGCGGAGAGAAAGCGGTTTATCAGCTTACGGTGAGCAACTCGGGCAACGGCCCCGCGGAAAACACGGTCATCCACCTGCTCCCCTGGCCGCCCGAAGAAGGCTCGCCGGCGAGCCATCGCGTCGGCACGTTGGCCGCGGGCGAAAGCAAGACGGTGGAGGTCGAGTTGTCCGCGCGGCAAGGAGGCAAACTAGCGATACAAGCCCGCGCCACGGCCGACGGCGGTCTGAACGTGGCCGCTGCTGAGGAAGTCACGGTGCGCCAGCCAATGGTTGAAGTGGAGGTGACGGGTCCGGCGCGGCAATATGCCGGCGCGCCGGTCACCTTTCGCGTGCGCGTGCGCAATCCCGGCGATGCCCCGGCCAAGCACGTGAAGATCGTGGCGAATCTGCCCGAAGCCGCCGAGTGCCAGGCCGCCTCGCACGACGCCAAGATCGACGTCAAGCACGGACGCGCCACCTGGACGCTACCTTCGCTGCCGGCCGGCGCCGGGCAGCTCTTTACGATCAAAGTGCTGATGAAGTCGCCGGGTGAAAACCAGTTGGAGGTGACTGCCGAGGCCGACGGCGAACTGAAGCACAGCAACCTAGCGGCGACGGACGTGATTGCCGTCGCCGACCTGGTGCTCGACATTTCCGACCCCACGGGCGCCGTGCCGGTGGGACAAGATTCGGAATATGAAGTGCGCGTGCGCAATCGCGGCGCGCGCGCGGCGGAGGGCGTCGATATCGTCGCTGCCTTTTCCAAAGGCGTGACACCCGTCTCGGTGGAGGGGGGCACGCACTCGCTGTCATCAAACGGTGTCACTTTTGAAACACTCCCTTCCTTGGGGCCGGGACAGGAGAAGCGGTTTTTGATTCATGCGAAGTCAGGCGTGGTCGGCCCAGCGCGTTTCCGTGTGGAGTTGCACTGCAAATCGCTGGGCACCAAGCTGACGAGTGAAGAAACGACGCTCTATTACGCCGACCTGGACGCCGAAACCGAGGGCGAACCTTTGGCCGAGGAATCCTCGACGGACACTCCACACCTTGCCGCGCCCAAGCGCACTCGCGATTTACGGTAGTACAGTTCCGAGTCTCTCCGAAAAAACACCCCGGAGAATGGCCTTCCCAGGTCGTCTCTTTGTGAGGCTATCCAAATGCTCGGATTTCGCCGTGGCGGCGTATCGTGGGGCGGCTCGCCGAGCCGTCTTTTGCTACCAGGCGGGTCGGCGGCTCGCCCCACGGCGAGTTTTTCCGATAGCCTCTAACTTTCCATCATTACTGGACGGCCTGGGAAGGCCATCCTCCGGAAAGCACGGTTTCTCGATAGGCTCTCACACAACTCCGCGCGATTCACCGTCGTGGCCCAAAGTCCAAGGTGGAGCGTCACTCGCCGGAAACGACCCCTGCGATGCCGCATCGACGTGGTCTAAAACGTCGTGGGCATGTTCAGAAGGCGGCGTTTCACGCACTTTGATCCGCAGTTCTTTCCGCACGCGCTCGTAAACGTCGTCTGGATGAACCACCGCTTCGTTTGGAAAAATAATCATCATTCCCTCCGGTAACATGACCAATTCTTCAATTGGCGGATTCACTTAGAACCGATGAATTCACTTAAGTTCACTGCAATTCTTAGGCCAAACCTGGTCTACGCAGAACTCCCCGACGTTGTTTTCGTAACATGTTGAGGTTCCATACCGGGCTTACTCCGCACCGCCACTGGGCCAGCGTGTGAGTTACGATTCGACGACGCCACCGCCGGGCTTGCCCCGGTGGAAGCGTTGACTGATAAGCTAGAACGCCTGCGCAATACCGTCTTTTCCATTTTCGCGCGCATCCGCCGCCTGCGGCGGCGGATGCACGCGAGAATGGGGTGCGCTGGACGGACGACGATCTAGCCAGTCAGTCAGCGCTCGACGGGGGCAAGCCCCGATCGTGGCGGAATGAATCTGGTATCAAGGCCGCGCAAAAACGCGCCAAGATAAAAAGAAGGTCGCTCCGCGACAACGGAAAGCGGCGATCAATCGCACGCACTCCAAGATGATGAATCAGGCCGGCCCTGATTCATCCGGCCTGAGCGCCGCTGTGATTCCGGCCAGCGAGAACAGCACCATGTTGACCATCGGCATAATCGCCAGGTCTTGGAACATGGCGTTGCAAACATAACTGCCAGAAGTCGCCAAGAAAAGCAGGCCCATCCGCCGCGCCCACAACGGTCGCGACGATCGCCAGAGCCGCCAGGCGTCGCGCAGCCAATAGGCCGTCAAGAGGATGAATAGCCCGACGCCCAGCAGGCCGGTTTCGGTCAGCAGGGCCAGCCAGACGTTGTGCTGCACGTAGGGGCGCGCCGTGTCGAGCGGCAATTCGCCGTCGCGGTCGTCGAGCACGTCAACGTATCGCTGCCGATAATGTCCAAAGCCGCAGCCCATGAGCGGCCGCTGAAGAAACATTTTCCAGGCGACCGTCGCCAGAATGGGCCTTAACTGCACCGACTTGGCGGCGTCGTTCGCCGCTTGTCCTTCATCGCGCTGAAAATTCAGCAAGCGGTCCCATTGTGTGGCGGCGACGAGCGCGACGGCGAAGACAACACCGCCGGCCAACGGCAACCGCCAGGCGCGCGGCAATGCCAGCACGGCGAGAATCAACAACATGGCCACCGCGCCCATCCAAACGCAGCGCGTCAGCGTGCCGTAAATGCCCGCCAAAAACAGCGCGGCCAGCAAGAGCGACACAAGTTGCCCCACGCGGTTGAACCGCGGCCAGCATAGACACAGCGCGCCGAGGCCGATGGCCAGCAAGTAGCCGTTGCCCGTGGGATTGAGTAACGGGCCGCGCGCGCGGCCCAAAAACTCGTGATAGCGGCCATCGACGATGTACGTGGGAAACACCAGTCCGCGAAGCCGCAGGAATTCGGCCACGGCGGTCGCGGCCAGATATACTCCGAAGCCGGCGATGGCGGCGAGCAACCGCCGCGTGCCGCCTTCATCGAGCGGAAGCTGCCGGGCAACCCAATACATGCCGGCCGGCAGAAGATAATAAAACAACAGCCTGGCCAGCGGCTGATTGTGCTCATAGTGCCAGTCGTTGGCGAGTGTGCTGATGGTGAGCACACTGATGAAGGCGATCAGCGCGAGGTCTGCTTTGTCCAGCGGCTTGCTTTGCGTCCAGCCGAGCTTCCGCCAGACAAGACATTGGCCGACGAGCACGAGGAACAGCAAGCGATCGGCGGTGAGCGGTATCGGCCCGCCGGCGACATGGAAAAACGGATAGCCGAAGCAGATGCCCGACAACAAAACCAGCAGCAGCGTTGTCAGCAGCCCTCCGCGCAGCAGCACAGCGGCGAGCCAGGCGATTCCCGGCAGCGCGGCCAACGTGATGATAGCGGTCATGCCAGTGAAGAGCCTACAAGCGCGCGAAATCCCTGTTGGTGTATAGGTCGCAATTGGGCGGGATGCAAACCAGAGCGGGTTTGACTAGCCCAACAGCCCGCGAATTCGTGCTGAAAACACGGGGCGCGGTCAATCGATGAACGGCAGCAATCGGTCCCAAAGCGAAGGGAACTCCCCCAAATTTCCCTGGGCGCATTGTTGAATAAAGACCTCCCGCTCCGTATGCCAATAAAACTGTAGAAGGTCGCGATGATACTCTTTTATCAAATAGGGAAGATTGTGGAGGTGATCTGCCTCGACGAAACACGATTGCCAATCACGCGCGTCCGCAAAATGGCGAATGCGCAGCAAGCCATTGCCAATAATGTCAAGTAAGACGTCGCGAAGCTGATCGGGGCACTGCATTGATTTCACCTTTCTGTGCTTGGCAGATCTGCGTCACCGCTTAATCAAATGCCCTCTTCCCGGACGCCCCATCAACGTCCATTCCGTCATCTTCACAATAACAGTTCTTCGCGATAACTTGGAAAATGCTGTTTGAGCCAACACGGTGATGGCATTATACTTCATGCGACCGCGAATGCGACATTCGTTCTTGGAGGATGGGCCTGGACTGCGCAGAGTCAGTTGTCGTGCTCCGACTTGTTTGATACAGATTCATTCCGCCACGATCGGGGCTTGCCCCTCGTTGTTTTACACATCTCTCGAGTGGCCCGCCCCCTCGCCGGCTTGCCCGGCAGGAGCGTAAGTTTGACAGGCTAAGAGCGAGACCGCCGAATGGTTTTTAGTCCCCTGTGCGGGCCGCCACGCCGCCGCAGGCGGCGTGGTGGCCCGCACAAGGGAGGCCCCGCGGACCGAGTGGGAGGGCGAACGCCACTTAGCCTCCAAACTCCTTCACCGGCCAGGCAAGCTGGCAGGGGTCGTGGCGGCCTCGACCACTTGTGTAGAACAACGAGGGAGTTTTCCCGTTGGCCCTCTACAAAGTCGGCGTTCCCTACGCTTCCGATTTTGCCCCGCTTGGCCGCCGAAGGCGGCCAAGCGGGGCAAAATCGGGAAAAGGGGCGCGGGCAACGTCCGATGTAGACAGCCAACGGGAATCTCCACCCGGCAAGCGGGTGGCATCAGAGCTTAATCTCGCGACAGTAGGGACAGGCCCGGCGGTGGCGATACGGAACAACCCCACAGCATGGAATCTCAATATGACCACACCTACCGAATGGACGCGGCCAGACCTGCATACTCGTCGCAGCGAGACTTCGCTCGGCGCCGTGGAGTTTCTGGAGGGAGGCGAGGGGCCGCCGGTGCTTTACTTTCATGGCACCGGCGCCACCGGCGATGTCGTGGCCGCGACCGAACGCGCGCTGCTGGACGATGGTTTTTGGCTGCTCGCGCCACATCGCCCCGGCTATCATGGCACGCCCATCACGAGCGGCCGCACGCCGCAAGCCTGCGCCGATTTGGCGGCCGCGCTGCTCGATCGCCTGGGTGTGGCGCGAGTGGGCGTGATTGGCACCTCGGGCGGCGGCCCCGCGGCCGTCAGTTTCGCGGCGCGACACGCCGCCCGAACCGCCGCACTGGTGTTGCAGTGCGCCGTTTGCCATCCCTATAGCGAACGTCGCTGGATGTCGCGGCGAATGAGGGTCATGCCGGGCTGGCTGCGAACACGCCCGCTGGGTCTCGCGCTGGTGCGTCTCGGCTTTCGGCAAGCGCTACGCCGCTTTCAGCGCGATCCCCTCCGCCTGGCACGCGAAATGAGCGGTGAGCGTTTCGCCGAAATCCACCGCGACCCGGCCACCCGTGTTCTGGCCGGCGTGCTGGTCGATACGCTCATTTCTTGCACGGCCGAACCCAGCGGCTTGGAAAACGATTGGAGCATTGTCGTCGGCCCGCCCTGGCTGAACGCCAATTCGGTTTTAGCCCCCACGCTGATCTTTCACGACCGGGCCGATCCGCTGGTGCCGTGTACGCATGCCCAATGGGCAGCCGAATCCATCGCCGGGGCGCAACTCTATGAACTGCACGTCGGCGGGCATTTGATTTGGCTCGGCCGTGAGGCCGATCGTTTGCGCACCCTGCGCACGACGTTCTTGCGCCGCCATCTCGTTCTTGACCACTCGCGTTAAAAGCTGTAAATTACGTGGCTGGAAAAGTTTACGCGCAAAATGGCACTCGCCGCCCGGCGGCCGAAGCGGGGCGCTTTTTCGCACATTCACTGACTGAATCGGGGCCGTAAGCCAGACGATGGAAATACTCGAACGAATTTGGGATTTATTGGGCGCGTTCTTTGGCGGTTTCGCCAACAGCGTCGAACGGGCCATTACGTCGGTGTTCGGTTCGTCGAACGCGCGATACATTAAGCGCTTGCAGTCCAAAGTGGACGCCATCAACGCCTTGGAGCCGAAATATAAGGCCATGAGCGATGAGGAGTTGCGCGGCCAAACGGCCGAATTCAAAAAACGCCTGGCTGCCGGCGAAACGCTCGACGATTTGCTCGTGGAAGCCTTCGCCGTTTGCCGTGAGGCCGGCCGGCGCTGGCTCGGTCTGCGGCATTACGACGTGCAGTTGTTGGGCGGCATGGTGCTGCATTCCGGAGCCATCGCCGAAATGGTCACCGGCGAAGGAAAAACGCTGGTGGCCACGTTGCCGGCGTATCTGAACGCGTTGTCGGGCAAAGGCGTTCACGTCGTCACGGTGAACAACTATCTGGCCCGGCGCGATATGGAGTGGATGGGCCCGCTGTATATGGGCCTGGGTCTCACGGTCGACGCCGTTTACGCCGGCATGGACCCGGACGAAAAGCAGCACGCCTACGACTGCGACATTACTTACGGCACGAACAACGAGTTCGGCTTCGACTACCTGCGCGACAACATGAAGATCGCCGCCAAGGGCGACGACCGTTTCGCGATGGAGCAACAACAGGCCCAACGCAAGCTGCACTATGCGATCGTCGACGAGGTGGACAACATTCTCATCGACGAAGCCCGCACGCCCTTGATCATCTCCGGCCCCGCCCACGATGACGTCACGCGCTATCCCAAGGCCGACAAGATCGCCCGGCAGCTTAAGAAAGACCTCCACTTTGAAGTCAAAGAGAAAGAGCATAGCGTTCATCTCACGGATGAAGGCGTGCGCGAGGCGGAGCGGCTGGCCGGCGTGGAAAGTTTTTACACCGCCGGCAACATGGATTGGCCGCACTTGATTGACAACTCACTGAAGGCTCATTGGCTTTACAAACGCGACGTCAATTATGTGGTCGATGCCGATGAAGTGATCATCGTCGATGAATTCACCGGCCGTCTCATGCCGGGCCGAAACTGGAGCGACGGCTTGCATCAAGCGGTCGAGGCCAAGGAAGGCGTGCGCGTCAAGGAAGAGACGCAGACTTACGCCACCATCACGTTGCAGAATCTGTTCAAGCTTTACGACAAGATCAGCGGCATGACCGGCACGGCCATGACCGAAGCCACCGAGTTTTGGAAGATTTACAAGCTCGACGTGGTGGCCATGCCCACCAATCGCCAGTTGACGCGCGAGAATCATCCCGACGTGATCTACCGCAGCGAACGCG
The DNA here is from genome assembly GCA_036379555.1 of Pirellulales bacterium. Lineage (GTDB taxonomy): Bacteria > Planctomycetota > Planctomycetia > Pirellulales > JAICIG01 > DASSFG01. The sequence goes on from DASVGM010000281.1 coordinate 18,025, forward strand.
AAAAATACGAGGCGATCGTGAGCGAGATCGAACGCATGCACAAGTGGGACGCCATGCAGCTTTCCGATGGCGCCATTTTGTCGGGCACGGTCACCAAAGAAGAAAAAGACCGCGTCGAATTCCAGCCGCGCGACGAAAAAGAACGCCGCTGGATCGATCGCAATAAAATCAAGGTCTTGGAGAAGCGCGGCCGGCCGGTTCTGGTGGGCACGATTTCCATCGAGAAGAGCGAGCGGCTCAGCAGCATGCTCGCGCGGCGCGGCGTGAAACATGAAGTGCTCAACGCCAAGCATCATCAACGCGAGGCCGAGATCATTTCGCAAGCCGGGCGAAAAGGCGCCGTCACCATCGCCACCAACATGGCGGGCCGCGGCACCGACATCATCCTGGGCGGCAACCCCGAGACCATGGCCTGGGCCATCTTGCAGGAAACCTACGAAAGCCGTCTCGACGTGCCGCAAGAGGAGTGGGCGCAGCTCGTCGCCGAGATCGAGCAGCGCGAGCAGATGAAGGCCGAGGGCGAGGTGGTGAAATCGTTGGGCGGCCTGCACGTGATTGGCACGGAGCGGCACGAGGCCCGCCGCATCGACCTGCAGTTGCGCGGCCGCTGCGGCCGCCAGGGCGACCCCGGCTCCAGCCGCTTCTATCTTTCGCTGGAAGACGACCTGATGCGCATCTTCGCCGGCGAATGGGTGAAAAACATGCTCACGCGGCTCGGCATGCAGGAGGGCGAAGCCATTGAGAGCAAAATGGTCACGCGCCGCATCGAGGGCGCGCAGAAGAAGGTCGAAGAGCGAAACTTTGAAACGCGCAAAAGCCTGCTCGAATACGACGAAGTGATGGACGAGCAGCGCAAGCGCGTCTATGGCTTCCGTCAACAGATTCTCGACGGCGTGAACTGCAAGCTGAAGATCGAGGAAATGATCGACCAGCAGATCGACTATTTTCTTAACGATTTCCTCTCCAAAGACTACGGGGCCACGACCTTCGCCAAGTGGGCCGGCGGCGAACTGTCGCTGGAACTGGAACCCAACGATTACCGCGGGCTCGATTTTGAAACCGCCGAGCGGCAGTCCAAGGAAGAGGCCGAGCGCAAGGCTCAAGGGCAAGTGCTCGAACTCATCGACGAAAACCTGCCCGACGACGCCGACGAAGAAGAATGGAACTGGGAGGCGCTGGCCAAGCAGGTCAACCTGCGCTGGAAACTCAACGTGCGCGATCGCGATCTGAAGAAAGTTCCTCGTGCCGAGCTGGGTGAGTTCCTCATTGAAAGGGCGCGTGAGGCCCTGGGCAACATCGACTTGTCGGAAGGCCGACGATTTCTCGATCCCGATTTCGGCTTGAAACAGGCGTGTGGCTGGGTCCATTATAAATTTGGCGTTCAGCTCGATCTGGACGCGGTTCGCGCCCTGGACGTGGAAGCCTTCAAACAGCTCGTCCGGCAGCAGGCGGCCGCGGCTTACGCCGAAAAAGAAACCGAGTACCCGGTGCTGGCCGGACTTTTTCATTTCACCACACGCGATGCGCACGGCCAGAAGCGTTACGATCGCGAGCGGCTGGTCACCTGGGCGCGCGAGCGATTTCACGTCGAGCTCGATCTGGAAGACCTGCGCAACAAGCAACGTGAGGAAATTCGCGCTCTGCTGCTCGACCATAGCCGCGAGTATCAGCGGCAAGCGCAAGCCGCGCTGTTGGAAGTTCAGCAACGGGTGACCAAGATTTTCGACGGCGACGGCCAACATGGCCGCACGCTGGGCCAGGTGACCGGCGGCAACGGCGCCATGACTTCGCTGGTGGAGTGGCTGGAACTACAGTACGCCTGCCACATTCCGCCGGAGCAATTGGCGGAGCTCGACCGCGAGACGCTCGAACAACGGCTGTCTTCGGCGGTGGAGGATTTTTATCGCCCCGAAATTCGCCGCATGGAGCGGGCGCTGCTGTTGCAGATGCTCGACTCGGCCTGGAAAGAGCACCTGCTCACGATGGACCATTTGCGTTCGAGCGTGGGTTTGCGCGGCTATGCCCAGGTCGATCCCAAGGTGGAATACAAACGCGAAGGTATGCGCATCTTCGAGCAGATGTGGACTTCCGTCGGCGAGCGCGTGACCGATCTGGTCTTTCGCATCGAGCAGTTGGACGAAGACTTTGTCGGCTCGACGTGGGTCGACAGCCAGGCGACGCACGATTCGCTTCCGCCCGGCAGCGGCATGATGAGCGACGACCAATCCGAGGCCATCAATAGTTCCGACACTCCGCAGAAGCGCGAGCCGATTCGCAACCGTTCTCCGCAGGTGGGGCGGAACGATCCTTGTCCGTGCGGCAGCGGCAAGAAGTACAAGAACTGCCACCTGCGCAGCGGCGGATTGGGAGCGGCGTAGCAACACACCGGGAAAGGATGCCCGTTCGTGCGATACATTTTGAATCTTGTTTACCTCCTCTTCCTTGCGGCGGCGGCGCCGCTCTTGCTTTATCGCGCGGTGGCGCACGGTAAGTATCGCCAAGGTTGGTCGCAAAAGCTGTTTGGGCTGGCGCCGCGGCGGCAGACTCCGGGTAAATGCCTCTGGTTTCATGCGGTCAGTGTCGGCGAGGTGAATTTGCTGGCGCCGCTGCTGGCCGAAATCGACCGCCGGCATCCGGCGTGGCAGTGCGTGATTTCCACGACCACGGCCACCGGCTTCGCGACCGCGAAAAAGAAGTATCCGCGTCTGCGCGTCTTTTATTGCCCGCTCGATTTTAGTTGGGCGGTCGAGACGGCCATGCGGCGCGTCCGCCCCGACTGTTTGGTTCTGGCGGAATTGGAGCTTTGGCCAAACCTGATCGCCGCGGCACGCCGCTTTGGGGCGCAGGTGGCCGTCGTGAACGGGCGGCTGAGCGAGCGTAGCTTTCGCGGCTATCGACGATTGCGACGGCTGCTCGCGCCGCTGTTGGAGCAAATCGACCTCTTCGCCGTGCAAAACGAGGAATATGCCGAACGGTTCTCGCTTTTAGGCGCCGAGCGTCCGTCGCTACACGTTACCGGTTCCCTGAAGTTCGACGGCGCGCAAACCGATCGGCATAACGCCGCCAGCGAACGCTTGCGCCGTTTGGCGGGCATTGAGGATGGCGACGTCGTTTTTCTGGCGGGCAGCACTCAACACCCCGAAGAAGAAGCGGCGCTGGCGGCCTACGTCGCCTTGGTTCGCGAGCACCCTGAGTTGCGTTTGATTCTGGTGCCGCGGCACCCCGAGCGGTTCGACGCGGTGGCGGCCATGCTCGATCGGCATGGCGTCGCTTGGCAGCGGCGCAGCCGTTTGGATGTCGATGGGGCGCGGTCGGCGGCGCGCGTGCTGTTGGTCGATACGGTTGGCGAGTTGGGCGCGTGGTGGGCAACGGCCTCGATCGCCTTTGTGGGCGGCAGCTTGAATCGCCGCGGCGGGCAAAACATGATCGAGCCTGCCGCCTACGGCGTCGCCGTTTGCTTTGGTCCGAATACGCGCAATTTTCGCGACATTGTCGAATTGATGCTCGCCCGGCAGGCCGCCGTCGTCGTGGCCGACGCCGCCGAGTTGACCGCGTTTGCCGGCCGCTGTTTGAGCGACCCGTCCTTCGCCGTCGAGTTGGGCGAGCGCGCTCGCCGGCTTGTGGCGGGGCAGCTCGGCGCGACCGCGCGAACTCTGCGATTGCTCGAACCCCTGCTGGCAGCGAAGCCGCTCAGCTCCTCGAAAGCGGCCTAGCCCATCCTACACGGCGACCACCCCGCGGCACCCGAAGATTTAGCTTGGACAAGGCACTAGCGCCTGGTCCAAGCTAAATCTTCGGGTTGGCGCATCAGTAGGGAACGCCCTCCGTGGCGTTCCGCCGCGTACCGGTGGCTAGTCAAACCGACACCGAAGAAAAGAGCTACACGAGCCGGCTGCTAGAGGTTAAAAAGGATATGCGGAAGCAAACCGATCAGCAGCATGAAAAAAGACGACCACCAGCAAACTCAGATCATGGATACGGCGTTGGCGACCCGCTCCGGGCCTGCGGCAACCGCCGGCGGCCAGGATGGTCTGCTCATCGACCGTTTTGGCCGCGTGCATCGCGATTTGCGCCTCAGTGTCACCGATCGCTGCAACATACGGTGTTTTTACTGCATGCCCGACGGGTTTGTGCGGTTCAAGCCGCGCAGCGAACTTCTCACGTTTGAAGAAATCGAGCGTTTCGTTCGCGTGGCCGCGTCGCTGGGCGTGCAAAAGCTGCGGTTGACCGGCGGCGAGCCGCTGGTGCGGCAGCAATTGCCGTTGCTCGTCTCGCGCCTGGTCCGCATTCCGGGCCTGATCGACGTGGCGCTGACCACCAATGGCATGCTGTTGGCCGAACAGGCCGCGCCGCTGCGCGCAGCGGGCCTGCACCGACTGAACATCAGCCTCGATACTTTGCGGCCCGAAACTTTTTTGCGGATTTCACGGCGCGAAGGGCTCGACCAGACCTTGGCGGGCATCGCCGCGGCGCTGCGCGTCGGCTTCGACAAAATCAAATTGAACGCGGTCGCCATCAAAGACCTCACCGAACCCGACGTGGTGCCGTTGGCGCGTTTCGCGCGGGAGCATGGCCTCGAACTGCGGTTCATTGAATACATGCCGCTCGACGCCGACGGCAATTGGTCGAACGACCAAGTGCTCTCGGGCGAGCAAATCATGGAATTGCTCGCAGCGGAATTTGGTCCGCTTGCCGCCGCGCCCGGCGCCGACCCCAGTCAACCCGCCACCGATTATCAATACACCGATCACTCCGCCACGATCGGCTTTATCAATCCCGTCACCAAGCCGTTTTGCGCCGATTGCAACCGCCTGCGGCTGACCGCCGAGGGTCAAGTGCGAAACTGCCTCTTCTCCACCGTCGAATGGGACGCGCGGGCGCTGTTGCGCGGCGACGCCGGCGACGATGAATTGCGCGAGTTGCTGAGATCGTGTGTCGCGGCCAAAAAGGCCGGGCACGGCATCAACAGCGACGAGTTCGTGAAGCCCGAGCGGGCCATGTTCCAGATCGGTGGTTAGCCCGTGCCAGAGCGAATCTATCTCGATCAGGCCGCCACGAGCTGGCCCAAGCCCGAATGCGTCTATCAGGCCGTGGATCACTATCAACGCACGCTGGGTGTGGCGGCGGGACGCGGAGGCTACGCCGACGCGCTGGAGGTCGCGCGGCGCGTCGAGCGGACGCGCGCCGCGGTCGCCCGGCTGATTGGCGCCGAAAACCCGCGGCACGTCATCTTCGCTTTCAACGGCACCGATGCCTTGAACATGGCGATTCAAGGCGCGCTCGGCGCTGGCGGGCATGTTGTCACGACCGTCGTGGAACACAATTCGGTCCTGCGGCCGTTGCGGGCATTGGAACAAACCGGCCGCGTGGCAGTGACGCGCGTGCGCTGCGATGAGCAGGGCGTCGTCGCCGCCGAAGACATCCGCCAGGCCATTCGCCGCGAGACGAGATTGATCGCCCTGACGCACGCCTCAAACGTCACCGGCGCTTTGCAACCGGCCGCCGAAGTGGGGCGAATCGCCCGGCAGGCCGACGTGCTTTTTTTGCTGGACGCCGCGCAAACCGCCGGCGAAGTACACATCGACGTGCAACGTCTTCAGGTCGATCTGCTGGCCATGCCGGGCCACAAGGGCTTGCTGGGGCCATTGGGCACCGGCGTGCTCTACGTGCGGCCGGGAGTTGAACATCGCGTGGCGAGCTTTCGCCAAGGCGGCACCGGCACCGTCAGCGAGGATGATCGGCAGCCCGCGACGTTGCCCGACAAGTTTGAATCCGGCAATTTGAACGTGCCCGGCATTCTCGGTCTGGGAGCCGCGGTTGAGTGGCTGGCCGCGCGCGGTATCGAACCGTTGCGAGCGGAAACCATCGCCTTAACGGCGCGGCTCTTGTCGCGATTGCGCGAAATGCCCGGCGTGACGGTGCCTGGCCCACGCGGGGCCGATGAGCGCGTGGGTCTGGTGAGTTTTACCGTCGCGGACGTCGATGCTCAGGAGATGGCCGCTATCTTAGACACCTCTTTTGGCATTCAGGTACGCGCCGGCCTGCACTGCGCGCCGTTGATGCATGGGGCGTTGGGTACGCTTTCCAGTGGCGGAACGGTTCGCCTGAGCTACGGGCCGTTCAACACAGCCGTCGAGATCGACCGCGCCGCCGCCGCCATTGACGCGATTGTGGAGCAGATGCGTTAATCGAGAATGTTGTGAAACGAGCAACCTGGAAACAGCCGCACTGCCCGACGCGGCCAGGTTGCCTAAATTCAGGATTAGTCGCGACTTATGAAAAACTATCCCCGACAGGGCTCGAACCTGTAACCTTCGGCTCCGGAGGCCGACGCTCTATCCAATTGGGCTACGGGGACTCAATATTCTCAACCATTTTAGCGATTCGCTTCGGGACTTGGCTACCCCGCCTCCGTCAATTTCTGTTTTTTGATGCGTGCGGTTGGATGCCAAGTCGCGGTTCTGGTCGATTTATGATAGATTTGGCGTTTCGTCTGAGCACGCCACAGAATTCCGCTGGGGGAGACCATTCATGAAAACCTATCGCGTCGCCGCCTATCCAGGTGACGGCATCGGGCCGGAAGTGACCGAACAGGCGCTGCGCGCGCTGGATGCCGTCGAGCGTAAATCAGGTGGCTTTCAACTCGAAGTGACTCACCTGCCTTGGGGATGCGAGTTCGCCCGACGCACAGGGCAGGTGGCGCCTGACAATTTTTTGGAAGTCCTGCGGCCGTTCGACGCCATTCTGCTCGGCGCGGTGGGCTGGCCGGCGGAATTGCCCGATCATCTGACTTTGGCCCCCTTGGTGCAAATTCGCCAACAGTTCGACCAATATGCGTGCGTGCGGCCGGCGCGGCTCTATGCCGGTGTGCCCTGCGTTTTGGCGGGCAAAGGCCCGGGCGATGTCGATCTGGTGGTCGTGCGCGAAAACTCCGAAGGCGAATATGTGAACGTCGGCGGTCGCTTCCGCATCGGCCAGGCGGATGAGTCGGCGGTGCAAACAGCGGTGCATACGCGGCGCGGCGTCGAACGCGTGTTGCGCTTCGGTTACGATCTGGCCCGCCGCCGCCGCCGCCGCCTGACCATGATTACCAAGTCAAACGCCCAGCGCTTCGCCTATGTGTTGTGGGATGAAATCCTGGAAAAGCTCCGCGGCGAATACCCCGACGTGGCCACCGACAAACAACACGCCGACGCGGCCGCGATGAACTTCGTTCGCTCGCCCGAACGCTTCGACGTGGTCGTCGCCTCGAACTTGTTCGGCGACATTTTGACCGACCTGGGCGGACTGATTGCCGGCGGGCTGGGGCTGGCGCCCAGCGCCAACTTGAATCCAGAGCGACTTTTTCCCTCGATGTTCGAGCCGGTGCATGGTTCGGCGCCGGACATTGCCGGGCAAGGCATCGCCAACCCGATCGCCGCCATTCTCAGCGCCGCCATGCTGCTCGATTGGCTCGGCGAAGCGGCCTCGGGCGATGCGCTGCGGCGCGCCGTAGAGCGAGTGCTGGCGGAAGGCCAAACAACGCCCGATCTCGGCGGCGCGCTTTCCACCGCCGACGTCGGCCAGCGCGTGGCCGAGGTGATACGAGCCGAATGAGCAGGCGATCATTCGCGGCCCCGCGCG